>JAEUIF010000363.1 GCA_016795185.1 Planctomycetia bacterium
GGATTTCCTCGACCGCTATCGCTACCGGCCGCAGACCGCGCCGCCCGCCGTGCCGGGGCGGCGCGACGGGGCACCATGAACGTCAGAGCGGTTTTCCGCCGCTGGCGGTTTGCAACCGGCTGTAACGGTCCGCACAGCGGACCCTACGGTGTTTTGTAGGGTCCGCTGTGCGGACCGGAGCGGCATGTTTAGAAACCTTTGGGCGAACTGCCCTGACCAGCCGGTCAACTGCTTTTCGGCCGAAACGCTTTCACCACGGCTTCGTGCGTCGTCAGGAACGGCCCTTCGATCAAATCGATGCAGTAGGGTATCGCCGGGAACACCGCCAGCAGGCAATCGCGGATGGCGCTCGGCTTGCCCGGTAGATTGACAATCAGCGACTTGCCGCGCACGCCGGCGATCTGCCGCGATAGGATCGCCGTCGGCACCACTTTCAGCGACACAGCGCGCATCAATTCACCGAAGCCGTCGAGAATCTTGTCGCAGACGCTCTCGGTCGCTTCCGGCGTCACGTCGCGCCGCGCGGGGCCGGTGCCGCCGGTCGTGACCACCAGGCAGCAGCCTTCCTGATCGCACATCTCTTTCAGCGACTCCTCGATGAGGAAGCGCTCGTCGGGAATGATCCTTGCCACCGGCTCCCAGTTGCAGGACAGGATGTCCGTCAGACAGGTGCGGATGGCCGGGCCGCCGAGGTCTTGATAAATGCCCTGACTGGCGCGGTCGGAGATGGTGAGGATGCCGATGCGGATGGGTGCTGCGGGGTCCATGCTGGCTGGTCCTGAAGTTCGCCGACTCGGGGCGGAGTTCTCGCCGGTACTCCATTCCCCCGGTGCGGCAAGTCGTTATCATACCACGGACGGCCAACCTCAAACGCCATCCCACGGAATGCCATCATGCGCACCACCTGGAGCTTTCACGTCCCCCACCAACTCGTTTTCGGCCGGAATGCCGTGCAGCAACTGGGAGAGATCGCCCAGCGGCTGAAGGCCGACCGCCTGCTGCTGGTTACCGATCCGATCCTGTGCAAGGCGGGTTTGGCCGATCGGGTCAAGCAGGCGGTCGAGGCGCAGGGGGTGGGCGTCAAGATTTTCGACGGCGGCGAACCGGAACCGTCGATCGGTGCGGCCGAGGCATGCATCGACACCGCCGAGCGCTTCCAGGCCAAGGGCCTGCTCGGCCTGGGCGGCGGCAGCAACATGGACCTGGCCAAGATCACCGCGACGGTGCTGGCCCACGACGGCGCGCCGCGCGACTATTTCGGCGAGGACAAGATTCCCGGCCCGGTCTGGCCGCTGATCTGCGTGCCGACCACGGCGGGTACCGGTTCGGAGGTTTCGGCCGCTTCCGTGCTGACCGACACGGCGAACAAGATGAAGGTCGGCGTCCTCAGCAACTATCTGCGGCCGACCGCCGCCGTGGTCGATCCGCTGTTGACGGTCTCCTGCCCGCCCAAGGTGACGGCGGACAGCGGCATCGACGCCCTGACCCACGCCATCGAAGCCTACACGGCCGTGGACAACGAGACTTTTCCGCTGCCCGAGGGCGAGCGTTCCGTCTATCAGGGCCGGCACCCGATGGGCGACCTGCTGGCCGAGAAGGCTATCTCCCTGGTGGGACAATTCCTGCGCCGCGCGGTGCGCGACGGCAACGACCTCGAAGCCCGCGACGGCATGGCCCTGGGCGCGACCCTGGCCGGTATGGCGTTCTCCAACGTCGGCGTGGCATTGGTGCATGCGATGGAGTATCCAGTCGGCGGGGCGGTGCATGTGTCGCACGGCGCGGGCAACGGCCTGCTGCTGCCCTGGGTCATGCGCTTCAACCTGTCGGCGCGCGTGCCGCAATTCGGCGCGATCGCGCGCTTGCTCGGCGTGGATGTGTCCCGCATGAAGCCCGAGGAAGCCGCCCAGCAGGCGATTGCCGAGGTCGAACGGCTGTCCGCGGACATTGGCATCCCGCGCAAGCTGCGTGACATCGGTGTGCAGAAAGAGCAATTGCCGCAGTTCGCGGAAAAGGCGTGCAGCATCCGGCGCATCCTGCGCGTCAATCCGCGCCCGGTGACGACGGCCGAAGTGCAGCAGGTGTATGAGACGGCGTTTTGAGACAACATCCCAGAATGCCCCTCGCCCCTGGCGGGAGAGGGGTCGGGGGTGAGGGGTGTTCGTGGGCCAGCGATAGTTCCGCCCCTCACCCCCGACCCCTCTCCCGCAAGGGGCGAGGGGAGTCGATCTGGTTCTGGCAATTACTCTTTCGGAATGACCAGCACGATCTCCGCACCGGGGCCGTTGTCGCCGACAGTCAAGCTGCCGCCGTGCGCCTCCATGATGCGCTTGACGATGGCCATACCGAGCCCGGTCCCCTTGGTCTTGGTCGTGTAGAAGGGCTCGAAGATCTTTTGCCGTTGCTCGGAATTGAGGCCCGGCCCGTTGTCACGCAGACTGATCCGCAGAGCGGGTCGGCCCGCGAGCATCGTATCGCCGCAGGTCACCTCGATCCGAACCGGGTCTTTGCAAGCGGCGAGGGCGTTCTCCAGGATATTGCGAAACACCTGTTCCATCCGGAAGAGGTCCACGTCGCAGCAGCGATCCACCGCGGTTTCGTGCTCGCACAGCGCCGCGTCGCGCTGCTGGCGCTGCATGGCGAGATGCTCCCAGGCGCGCCGCCAGATGTCGGCCACGTCGCAGCGTTCCCGTTCGAGTCGCAGTGGGGCCGCGTAGCCGCGCACTTCTTCATAGAGGTGCCGCAAGTGGTCCTGCGCCTTCTGCGCCTTGCCGATCAGTTCCAGGGCTTCGGGCCGGTCCTCGACTTCCAGGGCGAGCATTTCCAGGCAAGCGTGACTGCGCGCCAGGGCGTTGCCCGATTCGTGCGCCAGGCCAGTGACCATCTGGCCGATGCCCGCGAGGCGTTCGGCCTGCAAGGCGCGCTCCTGGGCTTCCTTGTTGTCGGTGATGTCCTGGCCCACGGCCAGCACTGCCGGCTCGCCCTCGTAATCGGCCAGCCGCTGAGCGTTCCAGAGCACCCAGCGGCGCGTGCCGTCCTTGCAGGCGATGGGGCACTCGAAGCCGCCACTGGTGCCGCATGCGAGGGCGCGGCCGAACTCCTGGCGGAACGTTTGCCGCACCTTGTCGTCGGGAAAGAGCAATGCCAGGCAGTCCGCGCCGAGGACCTCTGCGGCGGCATGGCCCGTCAGCCGTTCCGCGTAAGCGCTGAAATAGACGATGCGAAAGTCCGGGCGGACAATCAGGATCAGGCAAGGCGCCGCTTCGACCAGGCTGCGGAAGGCCGCCTCGCTGCGTTCCTTGGCGAGCGATAGTCGGCGGCGCTCGGCGACGCGCGCCAGACTGGCGCGCAGGGCATCGGGGTTGATCGGCTTGAGGATGTAGTCGGCAGCGCCCTGACGCAAGGCGGCAATCGTCCCTTCGAGGTCGGCAAAGCCGGTCACGATGATGACGGCCGCCTGGGGGGCCAGTTGCCGGAGCTTGGGCAGCAGCTGCTCGGCGGTACCGTCGGGCAGGCGGCGGTCGAGCAGTACGACCGCGATCTCGTTCCAGTCCCGGCGGCGCAGCACCTCGGCGAGCGAGCCGGCGGTTTCGACGTGGTGTTCGTCCAGTTCCAGGATGTCTCGCAGATTGGCTCGTGTATCGACGTCGTCGTCCACGACCAGGACTCGCAGCGCTGCGGCGTCCGACATTCGTTGCTACCCTTGCGCGGTAGGTGCGGTGGCTGGGGAATACTTGCAGTTCATTCCTACTCGAAGGCGCGGCCGTGCGGTAGGGGAAATCGGGCTGGGCGGCGCGGCATCGCGTTTGCTTGCAGGTCCGGGCGAGGCTGAACCGGCGGAAGGTTCACTTCCGTAACGGCACGTCCGCCCGCAACCCATTTCGGAGGCCCATCATGAAGACCTGGATTCTCCTGGCAACGGCCGGCGTGCTCGGCGTCGCGGCCGTCCAAAGTAACGGCGCGGAACCGCAGGACGATCTGCGCGCGCTGATGAAGAAAAAGCTCGAAAGCTCGCAGCGGGTGCTGGAAGGACTGGCAGCCAATAACTTCGAGACGGTCAGCAAGAACGCCAGCGAGTTGCAACGCATCAGCAAGGCGGGCGAATTCGCCGTGCTCAAGACGCCCCAGTACGATGCCTACCGCAATCAGTTCCGCTGGGCTGCCGAAATGCTGGAGGAGATGGCGAAGGCCAAGAACGGCGACGGGGCCGGCCTAGTCTACGTCGAATTGACGCTCACCTGCCTGAAGTGTCACAAGCACGTGCGCGAAGCGGGCTTGCCGGGGAAGTGAACGGACGAATTCTGGGTCCGCCAAATGCTCCAAACCAGAACTTGGCGGACCCAGCCACTCCTGGCGCGGCATACTTACCGGGCGGCGACGCAACCGCTGATTTACAAACACCTTCCGCGAACGGTTTGGCAGGGCGACGGTGCCGCTGGGTCCGCCAACTCTCCACACTCAGGGTCGTGCCGCCTCGGCAGGAGCAAAGTCACCCAGCAACTCCACGACCTCGGCGTCTTCCACAGTGGCAAAGTCCTGATAGAACTGGCCGACCGCCTGGAACTCGGGCGGGTTCAGCAGGCAGACCACGTCGTCGCAATAGCTGCTCAGCCGAGCGAGCGAATCGGGGGCGGCCACGGGTACGGCGAGGATGAGTTCGTGCGGCTGTTGCGCCCGCACCGCTTGCAGGGCGGCCAGCGCGGTCGAGCCCGTGGCAATGCCGTCGTCCGTCACGATGACGCTGCGGCCGGCGATGGACGCCGGCG
The DNA here is from genome assembly GCA_016795185.1 of Planctomycetia bacterium. Taxonomy (GTDB): domain Bacteria; phylum Planctomycetota; class Planctomycetia; order Gemmatales; family Gemmataceae; genus JAGVLI01. Next base: position 4,764 of record JAEUIF010000363.1, read on the forward strand.
GGCGGACGGATCGAAAGAGCCGTCCGCGGCGCGCGATCTCGGACATCTGATAGTCGCGTTCTTCGGCGAGGTATTTCTGCAATGCGACCGTTGGCTCGAAGCGTTCATTCAGATAGACCTCGCCGGTTTCGGCCACCGCGCCGAGGGCGACTTCGGGAAAGCCCGGCACGCGCAGCTTGCGCGCCAGGACAATATCGAGGTCGGCGCCGAGGCCGCGAGCCAGCACGGCCCCGGTGACCACACCGCCACGCGGAATGCCGAGGACCAACGGCTGCCGCAGTTCTCGGCCGCGCAACACCTCGGCCAGTTGCCGGGCGGCATCCGCTCGGTCTCGAAATAGCGAAACGCGACTTCTTCGTCTGGACATGATGGGCCTCCATCTGGGCCGATTCCAGCGGCGGCGCATTACCCCGCCGCTCGTGAAACCTTTAGCCGGCCGAACGCCTGGGGCGCAGGAGCAGCCGCGCGCCGGTTTCCGCCAGTACGATGCCGAGCAGGCCGCCGATGAGCGCCCAGGCGGTATCGCGCAGCGTGAAGCCGATCAGGCTGCCGATGATGCCGCCGATCACGCCAAAGAACGGCACATAGATCAGCCAGGAGCGCGCCCGGCCGCACGCGGGACAAATCCGCCGATCCGCAGGGATTTCGCTGCCGCAAGTGTAGCATTGCATATTCGTCCCCCTTTCCGACGGACATCCGACTCGCGCTGGGTTTGAACCTTCGCGCACCGCTCAGTGGTGTGGGGCCGGGCGCTGGATCAACAGCGGCATCTTGGCGCCGCGCAGCACCTTGTCGGCCACGCTGCCGAACAACAGACGCGATAGCCCGCGTCGGCCGTGCGTCTGCATGGCGATCAGGTCGGCCGGCAGATGGTCCGCCGTTTCGAGCACGGCCACCGCGGGTTGCGTTTCTTCGGCGACACAGGTGCGCACGCGCAGCAACTTCTCGCGGAAGCGTTCCGCCACCTGGTCGAGGTACGCTTGAGCGCGGGTATGCAGCTGGGCGCGCGTCGTTTCGCTGGGAGCGACGAGCACGCCGGGCGTCCCGCCCGTCCGCATCCGTTCGGCCAGGTAGTCGGTGGTCGGCACGGGCTGGATCACGCGCAGCAGCGTGTACTCGGTGTCCATCAGTTCGCCCAGCGCGATCGCCGGTTCGATGATTTGTTCGGCGAGCGGAGTGCCGTCGAGCGGCAGTAAGAAGTGGCGCAGCCGGACTTCCTCCGTGAAGTTCGCCTTCCCTTCCGTGGGACGCACCAGTAGCAACGGCACCGCTAACTCGCGGATCAGGCGGTCGGCCACGCTGCCCAGCCAGACCCGCGCCACCGGGCCACGCGCGTGCGTGGTCATCACCACCAAGTCCACGGGGTGCGCGGCGATGTGCTGCTGGATCGTCGCCGCGACGTCGCCTTCGAGTAGGAAGACGTTGACGGACTTGATGCCGGCGGCGCGCAGCCGTTGGGCGGTGTCGTCCAGGTAAGCCCGGTGCTCGGTCTTCCATTCCGTGACCAAGGAGTTCTCGGCGACGAAATGGTGGTCCGGATGCACCACGTCCATCGGGCCATGAACGAAGAGTAACTGTATTTCGGCGTTGGCTCGCCGGGCGACGCCCAAGGCCAGGGGCAACGCCTGCTCGGCGAAGTGCGACCCGTCCAACGGGACAAGGATGGTGCGGATCATGGTAGTCCCCCTCGGAATGATGCAGGGCTGATGAGTGCTGACCGCAAGCCAACGCGAAGCAAAGGCCATGCCGGCGCAGCCAGCACCGCATCAGTGCGGAGAAATGGGCGTTTCGCGCATGCTGGCGCTAGCGGAGTTGTGCGGAAGAGGCCGCGACGTGTGCGTTGTCGCCCACTGGCCGATGACTTGCAACCACGGGAGGTGGAAAAGCTAAAGGCCCGAACGCCACGCCAGGTTTCACCTGGCGCAGCGGTCGGGCCTGACGAATCTGCTTGGTTCCATTTTCAATCCGGCACGACGGTAATCATCATCTTCTTTTCATCGCGCAGGATGGTCAAAGGCACCTTGTCGCCCTTCTTGTAGTTGGCCATCAGCACCATGTAGGTTTGCAAGTCCTTGGCCGGCTTCTCGCCGACGGCAATGATGAGGTCGCCTTCCTTCAAGCCCGCTTTCTGGGCCGGGCCGCCTTCGACCACGCCGCCCAGCAACACGCCTTCCTTGTCGCTGCCGTAGTCCGGCCGGATGCCGATGCGCGGTCCCTGCGCCGAGGGCGACTTGGGGCTCGGCACGAAGACGTATTCGGGCCGCTCGGCCACGGTGCCGAGATGCGTCACCAGGTCGGTGACCAGATCGGCGATCTTGCGCATGCCGGCGATGTTGATCTTCTCGGCCGTATCGGTCGGCCGGTGGTAATCGGGGTGGTCGCCGGTGAAGAAAAAGAACACCGGAATCTTGCGCTGATAGAACGAGGCATGGTCGCTCGGCCCCATGCCGCCCGGCACCTTCTGCATCTGGAAGCTGTAGTTTTCGTTCAGCGATTCGATCAGGCTATCGAAGGTCTTGGCCGTGCCCGTGCCGTAGACGATCAGCTTGTCCTTCTTCGTCTTGTCGTCGGCGCGCAGGCGGCCGACCATGTCGAGGTTGACCATGGCCACGGTGTCGGCCAACGGAATGAGCGGATTGCGGCAATAGTGGTCGGAGCCGAGCAGTCCGCGTTCCTCGCCGCTGAAGGCCATGAAGACCAGACGACGGCCCTGGCGGTCCTTCTGGCCGGCGAAGCGCCGCGCCAGTTCCAGCAGCGTCGTGGTGCCGGAGCCATTGTCGTCCGCGCCGTGGTGAATGGCGGGCTGCTTCAGACCTTTGGCCAGGCTGCCAAAGCCGCCGAAGCCCAGGTGGTCGTAATGCGCGCCGATAACCACGGTTTCCTTGGCCAGCGGGCCGTTGCCTTCCAGCACGCCAATGACGTTCTTGACATTCAGCGTCTGCCGCTTGACGTTGACGTCCAGCGTCGCGGCGGCGTCTTTGAGCACCGTCGATTGCGGTTTGCCTTCCTGGTCAATGGCTTTTTCGAGGTCTTCCAGCTTCTTGTTCAGGCTGGCTTGCAGCAGGGCATCGACTACCGACCGCTTGACGTGAATGGCGGGAATCTTGGCAGAGGTCGGGCTGGTGGCTGTATAGGCGAAGTCCATCAACGGGTCGTCGTTCTTCGCGGTGTCCTGGTCGTTGACGATGATGATCGCCGCCGCCTTGTGCGCTTCCGCGTTGCTGATCTTGGTCTGCAAACTTTGATACGAGGTCAGCTTGTCGGCGTCGATTTTGGCATTCTTGAAGTTCGGCGACTTGCGAATGAAGATGACGACTTTCCCAGCCACATCGAGGCCCTTGAAGTCGTCGTAGTCCGCTTCCTTGATGGTCGCGCCGTAGCCGGCGAACACGACCGGGGCCTTGGTGACCTTGCCCGCGCCGGACATGCCCAGCGGCCGGAAGGTCTTGTTCAGTTCCAGGTCGGTTTCCTGGTTCTGCGGGCCCAGCAAGCGGACGGCATTGGGTTCTTCCAGTTTCGCCGCGCCGCCCTTGATGGTGAACGGCTGGAAGTAGTCCTTCAGCCCGGGCGCGTGCTTCAGCCCCAGCTTCTGGAACTCGGCGGCGATGTAGTCGGCCGCCTTGTCGATGCCCTTGGTATCGACGCCGCGCCCCTCGCATTCGGCGGAAGCCAGGTAAGTGATATCCTTGAGCAGCCGTGCCTCGATGGCGGCTTCCTCGGCGGCGCGGCCGCCGACGCCAGCCAGCAGCAGCACGACGGCCAGGGCGGCCAGCGCCCGGCGGGTTCCCGGCAGCGGATGGAACATGGACATGGAATAGTCCTCGGAGTCAGTCAGCCTTACAGGCAGGTATTCATGCCGAAGCGGCGGGTTCGCCCTATCAGACGAAACACCGGATTGTACCAAACAGGCCGCGCTTTCGCAGCCTCTGTGAAACAGCAAGCGGCTATTACTTCTTCCCGCCGAACAACATCCAGGCCAGCGCGAAGCTCGCCAGTCCCAGCAAAACGATCGCCAGCACCTGCACCACCGGCGACATGGGCTGGTCGGGCGGCGCGGTTTCCTCGTCGGCGCTGGCACCCTTCCCCTGGCCGGTCATCGCGGCGGGGCTGAGTTGCGGCATTTCCTTATCAGGCGGCGGGTCGATCGGCGTCTCGTTCCAGGGCGACAGGGCATCTTCGATGTCCCGCGCCGCCTGAAAACGGTCGTCCGGTTTCTTGGCCATCATACGCTCAACGATGGCCACCAGTTCATCGGGCACCTCGGGGCGCAGTTCCTTGATCGGCTTGGGCGGCCGTTTTTCCTTGCTCAACAGCTTGCCGGCGGAGGACTTCTCCTCGAAGTAGGGCGCCTTGCCCGTCAGCATGAAGTAGAACACCGCGCCCAGACTGTATATGTCGGCGCGGCGGTCCACGTTATGGCTGTCCACGGCCTGTTCGGGCGACAGGTATTCCGGCATGCCGAGCACTTCGCCGGTGGTCAGGCGAGCGTCGTCTTCCTGGAGGAAGCGGGCCAGACCCATGTCGAGGATTTTCACCGCGCCAGTGCGGTCGATGAGAATGTTGCCGGGCTTGATGTCGCGGTGGACCAGGCCGGCCTCGTGGGCGAATTGCAGGCCGAGGGCCGCCTGTGAGATGTAATGGGCCGCGCGGGTGGGGTCCATCGCGCCGAACCGCTGCACGATGTCCTGGATGCTGGCCCCATCGACGTAATCCATTACCATGAATTCCGCCGAATCGTCCCAGTCCACGTCGCGCACGCGCACGATGTTCGGATGGTCCAGCGACGAGGCGGCGCGAGCCTCGCGGTAAAAGCGCTTCAGCGCCACCGGGTCCTTGGTCTTGCCGGAAGCCATCGCCTTGACGGCGACGCGGGCATGCGTGGCGCGGTGCTCGCAGAGGTAGACGTTGCTGGTGGCCCCGAAGCCCAGACGTTCGAGAATGCGATAGGGGCCAATACGGAAACAATCGTGCCGGCCCTTGACCAGCAGCACCGCCTGGTGATTGGTCAGTAGGCCATCCTTGACCATGAACTCGGACAGCTCGCGCGGCGTGGCGGGTGGCTTGGCCGCATTGGCCCGCTGCACACACGCTTGCAAGCGCTTCGCATCCACCAACTCGGACTGACGCACGACTTCGAGAAACGCCTCGATAGTAGCCGGTGACGGCATCGGCAACTCCTGCGGGCAGCACGGCTCGACGGTGAAGTCCGTCTGCCCGGCGGCAACATTCGGGGGTCGCCAGCCACGGCGACCTCGGGCCTGGGGGTTTTCGCGGCTAATACTCTACCCGAAGCGCCGCGCGGACTCCATCAGGAGTTTTGGTTCGTGTCGTTCTGGCTCGGACTCGAAGCGGCGGTTTCGCTCGCCGGCGGCGGTTCGGTCGCCACCGGTTGGTCAGTATCGACGACTTCGTGCGGGATCACGGGCGGCGAAGCGAGGAAAACCCGGCCATGCGTGTGCCGCAGCAGGTAGTCGACCCAGGGTGGCAGCGGCAAGCCCTGGTCGGTGGGCATCTGCACGGGCAGTGCCAGGATGACCAGGTCGTATTGCTGGTCGCGCGCCAGCGCCGCCAAGGCGGGGCCGGGCTCGCCTTCGAGTTGATGCAACTGTAGATCGCGGCCCAGCTGCTCAGCACGCTCTTCGTCCTGCTTGACGACGTGATGGCCGTTGTGCGAATCGCGGCCCGGCGGCACCAGCGCCACGAGGCCCAGCGCGACCTGCGGATCGAGCATGGTCAGCACGCCCTGGAACAGGTCGCTGCCAGCGGCGCTGCCGTCGTAGACCAGCAGCACGCGATCGACGCCGACTCCCGCGGCGCGCAGCTCGGCCACCGACCGCGCCTTGCGCTCGCTGATCTTCGGAATGCGATTGCCGCCGCCGAGGTCCAGGTACATGTCGCGGGCGCGGTTGAGCAGGCGGATCGTGATCGGCGCGGCCCCACCGCCCAGGCTGATCCAGTAAAAGCCGATCTGTTCGAGTTGATCGTCGGCGGTGTACTTGTTCGAGGCGCCCATGATGATTTCCTGGGCGCCGATCGCCTTGGCGGTCCGGACGACGGCGTGCAGCGGGTTGTTGGTCGGCACGATCACGGGCGTCACTTCCTTGCCGGCGCGCTCGGCCAGATTGACGACGGCCGTCATCAGCTCCTGGTCGTAGCGGTCCAGGTCGTCCCAGCTGGTTTGCAAGTTCTCGCTGGGCAGCGGCTTGGCGGTCATCACCACCACGTCGGTCGTTTCCGGGTCGGTTTCCGCCAGCGTCTTCTCCAGCATGAAGAGGTTCTGCGTCGAGCGGATAGCCACCAGCTTGCGGTACGGCTTTTCCAGGCCCAGGCTGAGCGAGGAGACCTCCTCGGCGGTATCCGGGCTGAACTGCTCCAGGTGCTGATGCGCGCCGGCACGGCGGCGCGCGTTGATCCGTTCGGCGATGGTAAAGACGCAGAAAAACACGCTGCTGAAGATCAGGCCGCCGATGGTCGCGACTTCCTTCGTGAAGAAGTTCAGCACGGCCGAAGTCAGCAGCACAAACAGGATCAGGCCCAATCCGATGGGGATCTCAACGCCGCCGATGCGCAGGTTCAGCGGCACCTTGAACTCGCGCGGCCGCGGATCTTTGAAGCGCAGCACCACCATCGAAATGGCCTGGAAAACGAAGCTCCAGACCACGCCAAAGGCGTAGGCTTCACCGAGAATGTACACCTCGCCGCGGCTGGCGATGATGGTGAACAGTTGCAGGACGACGATCACACGCAGGATGCGGTGCGTCGTGCCGTATTTTTGATGCGGCTTGCGGAACCAGTCGGGCAGGATGCCGTCCTCGGCGACGCGGTTCAGCACGCCGTTAGCGCCGATGATTGAGGTATTGCATGCACCCGCCAGGATCATGAAGCCGACGACCGTGACGAACGCATTGAGCAGCAGTCGGGCCGGCAGCGGGCCAGCCACGTTCATCGCCAGACCGCCGATCAAATTGTCCGAATAGCGCTCCATGCGCACCGCGTCGGGGATGAGCAGCACGGCCATGAACGAGATGGTGCCCGTCAGCACCAGCGCGAAGATGAAGACGATGGCCGCCGCCTTCTTGAAGTTGGGCAACTTGGGCGATTCGACTTCACGATAAACCTGGGCCAGCGTTTCCAGGCCGCTCATCGCCAGGATGGAGTGGCCGAACGCAATGAAGATGCCGATCAGGCCAACGAAGCTCAACCAGTGCATCGGCTGGCGGATGTGCTCGATCCAGCTCGCCGGCAGCACGTGGGGCAGGAAGCCGAGCGGGTCGAGCTGACGGCCCGTGGCGGGGTCGGGCTTGGGCAAGCCGTCGGGCGTGAGTTTCTTGTCGAGCTGAGGCGTCAGGGGCATTTCGGGGTTCGCCGGGCCGTTGACGGCGAGCGTCGTGCCGCACCAGGCCAGCATGATGACGCCCATGACCGCCGTGGCGATCATGATCTTCATCGCCTTGTCGCTCGATTCGTGCAGCCCCTTGAGGTTCTGCCGGTAGAAGTACAGCGTAATGCCGCAGGCGATCACGACCGCGCCCCAGCGCTTGATGAAGTTGCGCGCCGCTTCGTTGTGGACGATCAGGGCGGTGCCGCCCAGGTCCGCCCATTCCAGGGCCAGCTGAATTGTATCGAGCAGCAAACCCATGATGTACTGCCCGGCCGAGACGGTGCTGATTGGCCCGGTGAGGATGTAGTCGAAAATCAGCGCTGAGACTGCCAGCTTCGCCGGCGTGGTGCCCAGTGCTTCGCGGACGACGCGGTAGACGCCGCCGCGCACGAACATTGAGCAGCTTTCGATGTAAACCAGACCAACCGCGAACGCGAGCAGCAACACCCCGATGATGAACCAGGGTGCTGCCGGCCCAATGGCTTGCTCGACGATGCCGCCGATGTAGTAGGCGGTGCTGGCCATGTCGCACAGCACGACGGCGGCCGTCCGCCAGTACGAGATGAACGAGAACATCACGCTGCCGACGATGATGACTTGCGCGGTGCGCAGCGCGCGGACGGAGCGGCCTCGACCAGCGGCGCCTTCGGGAGTGGACATGTTTGAGTACTGCGGATGCGGAGCCGGCCGGGCGACGCGCCGTCCCCTTGACGATGAGTGGGTGTTCTTTCAACTGCACGGACGCCACGTCCGAGCCGCCGACGAGGTTAGCTGCCGGGCTAGGGCCTGAAAGTGCCCTGGTTCGTCGGAACGAACCTGCGCCCCTGGGATGACCGCTGTCTTCCCGTTGGGTCCCCCGTTTCCATGTCGGGAAACATGGAATTAGGCTACACTGGGCGTCATTATAGCCGGTTCACGGACTGGGTCCAGCGGTGGACCTAGATGTAGCTGTACAAACGCCCATAAGCCGAGGTCCAAGGACGATGACGGACCCTATCCAGTTCGTGGAAGACCGGGCCATTGCCCGGTTGCTGCGATTGCTATCCGTCGAGGGGGTGACTGGGCGCGAGGAGGCCATCGCCCGCGAGGTGATGACCTCACTCCAGGAAGCGGGAGTAGGGCGTCGCGCCATGCACTTCGACGAAGCGCACCAAAAGATCCCGCTGCCCACGCAGACCGGCAATTTGATCGTGACCCTGCCCGGAACGCGCCCCGGCCCCCGGCTGCTCTTTTCGACGCACCTCGATACCGTGCCGCTCTGTGCGGGAGCGAAGCCGAAACGAGTCGGCCAGCGAATCCTCGCGGAGGGGCAAACGGCCCTGGGCGGCGACAATCGCACGGGTGTGGCGGTGCTCGTGACCCTGGCGGCCACCGTGCTCGAACGGCAGCTGCCGCATCCACCGCTGACCCTGCTCTTCACCGTGCGTGAAGAAAGCGGCCTGTGGGGTGCGCGCTTCGTTGAGAAAGACGCTCTGGGCAACCCGGCCTATTGCTTCAATGTGGACGGCCGCGATCCGGCGGAACTGACCATCGGCGCGGTTGGTGCGGATCGCTGGGAGGTCGAAATCACCGGCAAGGCAGCCCATGCCGGCGTTCACCCGGAGCGCGGCATCTCGGCGACGGCGGTGGCGTCCCTGGCACTGGCGGAAGTCTATCAGGGCGGCTGGTTCGGCAAGGTGCAGCAGGGCGACCAGACTGGCACCTCGAACGTCGGCCCGTTTGGCGGCAAGGAGGGCCGCTGCGCGGGCGATGCCACGAACGTCGTCACGGACTACGTACACATCAAAGGCGAGTGCCGCAGCCACGACACGAAGTTCATCGGTGCCATTACCAGCGCCTACAAATCGGCCTTCAAAAACGCCGCAGGCTTGGTGCGCGATAAACACGGCAAGACCGCGCAGATCAAGTTTCAGGCGCGGCGCGACTACTTTCCCTTCCGGCTCAAGGAATCGGCGCCCGCCGTCAAGCACGCGCTGGCCGCGGCGGAGCGCATCGGCTTGACGGCGAAGCTGCGTCACAGCAACGGCGGCCTGGATGCCAACTGGCTGACCCGCAACGGCATCCCCACCGTGAGCCTGGGTGCGGGACAGAACAACATTCACTCCATCGGCGAGTACGTGGACCTGCGCCAATTCCTGGACGGCTGCCGGCTAGCGCTGGCGCTGGCGGTGGGCTGAGCCAGCTTGGTAGGTCAGGCTTTCCAGCCTGACAGGCAGCACCCTTGGTGTACGGCCAGACTGGGGCGCTGCGTGTCAGGCTGGGAAGCCTGACCTACAGTCATTGTTGGCGCGCATTGGGCTCCGGCTTGTCCCGGCGTCCGCGCTCTGTTACTCTGGGGGAACGGGTGACATACCCAGACTCACTGCGAAGGAACCTCGGACATGGCGACTGGCAAGACCATCCTGATCGTGGATGACGACGTGGAACTGAGTGACGGTCTGCGCGTCGTCCTGGAGAAACTCGGCTACCGCGTCCTGCAAGCGCGCGACGGGCAGCAGGGCAAGCAGATGGTCTACCAGCACCGCCCCGACCTGATGATCCTCGACATGATGATGCCGCGCATGGGCGGCTACCCGGTGCTGGAGCACTTCAAGGGTAAGACCGACGCGCCGCCGGTCATCATGATTACCGCCAACGAGGGCAGTCGACACAAGGCGTATGCCGAGTACCTCGGCGTCGTCGATTACATCCGCAAGCCCTTCGCGATGGAAAGGCTGCTGGAAGCCGTCCACCGGGCGCTGGGCGATGGCGCTCCCAAGGCCGCCCCTCCGCCCCAGTAACCCTACACTTCCGTGAGGTGGCTCTCGCCGAATCGTCCATGCCGCTTTTCAACAGGATGGCATTCCGCAAGCGCGAAATTGCGCGCGGATACATCAACTGCCCCTATTGCCAGGTTGTCCGCCCTGCGGTTGCCTTGCAGCCGGAAAATTACTGGCATGCCTTTTATTTCGTCGTGATATCGACGCAACCTGTCGGCCCCGAAGAGTATCATTGCGGCGAGTGCCGACGTGGCTTTTCGTCCGGCGATGGCTTTGCCTACAATTTCTCTCCAACTCCTGAAGTCGCTTCCCCCATCCGCCGCTGTCCACGTTGCAACGAGCGTGTGTCCTTGGACCGCTTGAAGTGCCCGACCTGCAACACGGAACTGGATTCCTGAGCCTCCCAGTTCAGCTAGGCAGCGGCAGGCGGTTTGTTGTATAGTCCTCGCTGGACCAACCGCGCACGAACCACGGACGGCACCGTGCAGACGCCTGCCTACACCACCCGGCTGGGGCGCTGCTTCCACGCGGATTCGCTGGAAGTTTTGCGCAGCCTACCCGCCAACTCGGTTTCACTGGTGATGACCTCGCCGCCGTTCGCCCTGCGCCGCAAGAAGGCGTATGGCAACGTGGCCGCCAACGAGTATGTCGAGTGGTTCCTGCCCTTCGCCGAGCAAATCTATCGCATTCTGAAGCCGGATGGCAGCTTCGTCCTCGACCTGGGCGGCGGCTGGAACCCGGGCCAGGGTACGCGCTCACTCTACCCGTATCACCTCATCCTGCGGCTATGCGAGACGTTCCACCTGGCGCAGGAGTTCTACTGGTACAACCCGTCGAAGCTGCCGACGCCCGCCGAGTGGGTCACAATTCGCCGGTTGCGGGTGAAGGACTCGGTGAACATGGTCTGGTGGTTCGGCAAAACAGAGAACCCGAAGGCCGACAATCGCCGGGTGCTGCGGCCGTATAGCCCGTCGATGAAACGGCTGCTGAAGCACGGCTACCAGACGGCGAAACGGCCGTCGCAGCACGAGATCGGCCCGCACTTCCAGAAGGACAACGGCGGTGCGATTCCGCCGAACATGCTCTCGATCCCGAACACGCGCTCGAACGATGACTACATCCATCGTTGTCGAGCGGCCGGCTTGCAAATCCACCCGGCGCGCTTCGTGCCCGACGTGCCCAACTTCTTCATCCGCTTCCTCACGGAAGCCGGTCAGTTGGTGCTCGATCCATTCGCGGGCAGCAATGTCACGGGCCACGAGGCCGAGCAACTCGGTCGGCGCTGGCTCGCCATCGAGATCAACGCCGAGTACGTGGCCGGCTCGCAACTGCGCTTCAAGGACGCGGTGCCGATGACGGCGGAAACGGGCAAGGCGGCATAGCCTGAACGAGTCAGATGGAACAACAGTGCCGGGCGACAGGACGAACCCTGGATCGCCCGGCACTTCGTATTGACTCCTGACTCCTGACTCCTGACTCCTGACTCCTGACTCCTGACTCCTGACTCCTGACTCCTGACTCCTGGCCGTCAGTTCCGTTCGCCCCGATTCCGCAACAGGCTCAGGTGCCGGCCGAAACGCTCCGACAGGTACTCATCCACCTTGTGGATTTGCTTCATCTCATCCTTGCCGATATTGCGGCCATTGCTCAGATCGACGCCGCCACCGCTGCCGACCAGGCGGTCCATCTCGGTCAAACCGGCGCGCAGGCGGTCCATGCGTGCGTCCAGTGCTTCGCCGCGCAGGTTCTCGCTGATGCCCCAGAACTTACAGGCATCGGCGAAGGTCAGTTCGAGCTTCAAGCCCTGCTGGTACTTCTCCACGGCGGGGCTGCCGAGCAGGCCGAGCAGGAACTTTTCCTGGTCGCGGCTCGGCTTGTTGGCGCGCTCCACCGGGGCTGCGGCGGCTACTTCTTCGTGTCCTAGCTTGCGGACCATCTGCCGGCCTTCACGGGTCAGCGTGTAGAGCTTCTGGCCCATCTTGGAGAGCCAGCCGCGCCGGGTCAGCCCTTTTTCTCCCATGATGCTGGTCAGGACTTTGTTCGAGTCCGGATACTGGTCGGCATAGCCCTTCAGCCCGAAAGCCTTGGGGAACTTCTGCCAACTCTTGACGATGAGCGCCTCCGCGCTGAACGGCGATTGTCCTTCTTCTTCCAGGTCGAAGGCGGCAAGCAGGATTTTCTCCGAAACGGTGCAGTCGGCGACGATGTTGACCACGCGATTCCCCCTAGCAAGCAATCCCAGGCGGGGTGCTGGATTCCCCACCTAGGATTGTCGCGCAAGGGAGTTTTCGCCGTCAAGTTTTTGCGAAGCACCCACGGGACGAAATCGTCCGCGCGGACGATGCAGTCGCTACAGCCGTTTCGGTCGGGTCTGAACATACGTCCCGAACGCCGACCTTGCAGCTGTTGAGTATTTCCGCAGGTTTTCGCACGACAGGATGCACACACGACGATGCCAATCTAACGGCAGCGATGGCGTGAAACCAGCTGCCAAAGGCGTTTGAGAAATTTCTGTGCCAGCCCCGCGACCGCAGCGACCAACTCGCAGCTGCACTGTCCCCAAGGCAGCTGCTAACTGATTTTTCAATCGGTGGCATCGGAGTCTGCCAGCTGGGTCTTCATGATTTCCTGTAGCAGCACGGTAGCGTAGCTGCCGGCCGGCAGCGTGAACGTGAGGCGAATGCCGTCGGTTTCCGCCACGGCAGCCAGGTCGTCGAGGAATACGAGATTGTGCCGCCGGGTGCCTTGCACCAGCTTGCCGAAGCCCGCGAAGCTGGCAGGCGTCAGGCCGGCTTCCGCGAGCACGGCGGCTTCGCGTTCGGCCGCCAGGCCGGCGGCGCGAAAGGTCTTGCGGCCGAAGATCGGCCCGGCTGGCACGGTCTCGCCAGCCTCGAAGCGCCGCTGTTCCGTCGGCAAATCCTCGGCCACAAACATGCCGCCGAATGGCCGCTTGGCCATCACGTCGCCGGGCAGCACCTGCCGCAGCAACCCATCCGTGAGCCGGCGTCCGAGGTAGTCGTTGAACAGGGCCGATTGCGCTGCCGAGAGGGTCAGCTTGCGCATGAACGGCGAACGCGGCACCTTCGCACCCGGCGTCTGGTGCAGCAGGTCCAGGCCGATGCGCAGCGTCTCGCCGTTATGGCCGAATCGTTGCGGCCCGTAGTAGTTGGGCAGGCCCTGCGCCTTCAGCCGCTCAAGCAGCAGGGGCAATCGCTCCGCCGCTTCCGGCACTGGTTCGCGTACCAGAATGCGAAAGCGGTTGCCGTGCAGGTGGCCCGTCTTGAGCTTGTTGCCGTGCCGGTCGATTTTCAACAGCTTCATGCCGTCGCCGTCGATGCGTTCCAGCAGGCTTTCGACGCGCGCCGGCACGGACACCATCTGCCGGGTAACGGCGTGGCGGTCCTTCAAACCTGCCGTGCCGACCTCGCCGGGGGGAAGGTCCAGTTTGTGCGCGAGCTGGCGGACAAAGTACTCCGCACCGAGTTCGCGCTTCTCGATCCAGAGGTAGAGGTAGTCGCCGGTGCCGGACGGCTCGTAGGCCGGGATTTCCTCGACCTCGAAGTCTTCGGGGAATTGCCTGATGCGGCCGCCGATGCCAGGCAGGTTCGCGGTCAGCAGCGGTGGGGCCAGGGGATTGACTGGCATGAGGCGCTTCGCAAGAAATGGCGGCGCAAGACTTCGCGCAACCGCCCGCGGAGCCGACTCCGCTGGCGGTTGCGCGAAATATCGAATCTGACTCTCAGCGATCCACTTCACCCATGACGAAGTCCAGGCTGCCGACGATGGCCGGGATGTCGGCAATCAGGCAGCCCTTGCAGATTTCGTTGGTGACGCTCAGGTTGCAGAAGCACGACGACCGCGCCCGCACGCGCAGCGGCACCGCGTCCTTGGCGGGTCGGGCGACCACGTAGAAGCCCATCTGGCCGCGCGGCGCCTCGGTTTCCATGTAGGCCTCGCCCGCCGGCAGGTGAGTCGGCGGCGCCAGGCGGTGCGAGTACTTGGTCTTGAACTCGGCGTTCAACGCCGCTTCCTCTTTTTTCTTCTCCTCGGCCGACAGCATGTTCTGCTTGCGGTCGAATTCGGCCCGCAGCTTGTCACCTTCCTCGCGCAGCGGACGATAGCGGCGCAGGCCCTGCTCCACAATCTTGATGGCTTCCAGGACTTCGAGCATTCGCACGTAGAAGCGATGCCAGGCGTCGCCCAGGACTGCTTCACGCGGCGCTTCGGGAAACGGTGGGATGATCGCCTTGAAGTCGTAGGTCTCGTAACCGCTGTACGGCTCGATCTTCCGCAGGTCCCAGGCCACGTCGCCCTTGCGCGCGTCGAGCGAGCCGCGCAACACCGGCCCGGTGCAGCCGTAGCTCAGGGCGGTTTCCTTGGACATGATGCCCAGGTTGGCGGTGCGCTTGATGAAAATCTGATTGCGGGTCAGCAGCGTGTGGTATTCCTCGATGCGCGGCTTCAAGTAGTCGATGAACTTCTGGCAGCGATCGACCCAGCCGTCCGGCAGGTCGTCGTGGACGCCGCCGATGGTGATATAGCTGTAGGTCAGACGCGCGCCGCAGACTTCCTCGAACAGGTCGAGGATCATTTCCCGTTCGCGGAAAGCGTACAGGAACGGGCTGAAGGTGCCGAGGTCCAGGCCGTAAGCGCCCATGCCGACCAGATGGCTGGCGATGCGGCCCATCTCCGCGATGATGACACGGACGACCTGCGCCTTCTCCGGCAGCTTCATCTGGCAGAGCTTTTCCACCGCCATCGAATAGGCCAGGTTCATGTTCATCCCGGCCAGGTAGTCCATGCGGTCGGTGTAGGGGATGTACTGGATCGGCGTCACGTTCTCGCCGATCTTCTCGGCGCAGCGGTGCAGGTAGCCCAGGTGCGGGATGACCTCGGAAATGACCTCGCCGTCGGTGCGCAGGACCAGCCGCAAGACGCCATGCGTACTGGGATGCTGCGGACCCATGTTGACGAGCATCTCGTCCGTGCGGACGTCGAACTCGATGATGGTGGGATCCGAAGCCGGTAGGGTTGCGGTTGCCATGTTCAGTCTCGTCCGACCAAAATCAGATTGGTTCCACGTCAGCAGCTGAGCTGCATCCCGAAGCTGCGGCTCGGAAGCGCAGGGAATTCTGAGCTATTGAATCGACCGCCATTTCTTGCCATCAACATAAAGCGTGTTCGGAAAGGTTGCCGCGCGGGCCAGGTAATCCTGCCCGTTCATGAACTCCGTGACGTCCGGCCGGGTGCGGCTCGACCCGACTTCGAGCGTTTCCACGCAGAAGACCTCCGGCCGGTAGCGCTGAAAGTCAAAGGTCTTCAGAATCGCCAGGTCCAGCCCTTCCACATCGATGGACACGAAATTGGGTGCCTGATTGAAATTCTCGGCGATGACCTTGTTGACGTCGCGCAACGGCTTCTTGACGACGCTCACGAGTTGCACGCTCTGCCCGAACCTCTGGACCACCGCGTCAGCGTCTTCCTTGGAGAAGGTATTCAGGCGATGATCGCTCATCAAGTAATAGTCCAGTTCCGCCTCTGTGCCGAAGCCGATGCCCGCCTCAACGGTCGTGTCCTTGGGCCGCGCCCGCCGTTGCATTCGGCACAACTCCGGATTTGGTTCGACCAGCGTGCCCCGACTGCCGTGGAGGTAGAACAGATACGTATTGCTATGCTCGGTGGGGTGCCCCGCACCGATGTCCAGGTACGTCGGCTCGAAAACGCCGAAGGCAACGAGTAACCAGCGGGCGACCAGGTCCTCGCCGCACTGGGCGTAGCTCACCTCATGCGTGGGACTGGGGCTGAGGTAGGGCCAGACCAGTTCGGGCAACTTGACGGCGGCCACGCCGAGCCCCGCACCCACCAGGAAGTCCCGGCGGCTGCGCGGGGGCGGCGGAGAGTCGTTCGCGGCGGCCATCGCATCCTCGCTCGTCGAGAGCGGCTGGACTCAATCGGAAAGCAGTTGCTCCAACGTCTCAAGTTCATCCGGCAGCGGGTCTTGCCAGAGCCACTGCGGATCGAGCCAGAAGCCCTCGATCGCCTGACTGTGAAACACGCCCTTTTTCGGCCGGACTTCCCGGTACTTGCCGTGGCTATCCAGGCGGAGTACCGTCACCTTTTGCTCATACTCATCGACGATCCAGTATTCGGTAATGCCGAAGCGCTCGTACTGGCTGCGTTTCTTGACGTAGTCGCGCTCGACGCTTTCGGGCGAGACGATTTCCAAGGCCCAGTCCGGCGCGCCTTCGACGGCAGTTCGCTTGAGGCGATTCGCATGCCGACGGCTCACGAACAGAAGGTCTGGCTCCGGCGCGTTGTTGTCATCGAGTCGGCACGCGACTCGCGACCCGTGGACCCTGCCCAACTATTTCTTTCGCACGAAGACGCCAGCGACTGTGAATAGCCAACGAAACAGTTCGTTGGCGCCAATGTTCTCGGGCGAAGCCACGTAGATCACTCCATCAATGAGATCACCTTTCTGCTTGCCATTGACCAGCACGCAGAAGTCATCAAAGGTATAGGAGTCGCCGCGAGTCTTTACCGTGGCCATGAGCGCGCCTCCGAGGCAGGGCGGCCTACCGCCCCCGGATGCCGTGGTATTCCAGCGGAAACTCGTAATCCTTCCGCAGCGGGTAGCCTTCCCAGTCCTCCGACAGCAGGATGCGCGTCAGGTCGGGGTGGCCGGTGAAGCGGACGCCGCACAGGTCGTAGGTTTCGCGCTCGTGCCAGTCGGCGGTGCCCCAGAGCGACGCGACCGATGGCACTTCGGGCAACTCTCCCGCCTTGTCGTCCTTCCAGCGCGGCAGCATCACCTTGACCACGAAGCGGTGCTTGTGGACGAAGCTGGAAAAGTGGTAGACGACCTCGAGGTGCGGTTCAAAGCCGGCCTTCGCGACCTTCTTGGGGTCGATTTCGAGATAATCCACGCCCGTGATGCAGTTCAATTGGTCAAAACGTAGGGCTGGATCGTTCTTGAGGAACTGGCAGACCGCGAACAGGTCGCCCGCCTCGACCACGACCCAGGGGTCGAGGGCATCGGCCTTCTTGCCCTTGATCTTGTCGCTGAACTGCTTTTCCAGCGCCGAGATGATGTCCGCGGAAGTCATGGTTTGCCTGCACTTGCGTTTTTGCGGTTTGTCGAAACAGATGCCTACGCCTTCGCCGGGGTCGCCAGTTCCTTGTTCTTCTTGGCCCAGGCGTCCGCCAGTTCCGGGGTACTGAGTTCCGGCGGCACCAGGACGTAGCCGCTGCGCGATGGAATCGGTCCATCCAGCGGCTGGTTCTTGGTCAGGTCCTTCATGCCCTTGACCTTATCCTGGATGCGCATCAACCCTTCGAGCAGCGCTTCGGGGCGCGGCGGGCAACCGGGTACGTAGACATCCACCGGCACTACCAGATCGACGCCCTTGACCACGTTGTAGCCGTACTTGTAGTACGGGCCGCCGCCACAGGTGCAGGCGCCCATCGCGATGACGAACTTCGGATCGGGCATCTGGTTGTAGAGCCGGCGCACCCGGCTGGCCATCTTGTAGTTGACCGTGCCGGCCACGATCATCAGGTCCGCCTGGCGTGGCGTGGCCCGGAAGGCCCCCGCACCGAAGCGGTCGATGTCGTAGCGGGAAGCGCCCGTGGCCATCATTTCGATGGCACAGCAGGCCAGGCCGAAGGTCATCGGCCACATGCTGGATTCGCGCGCCCAGTTGATCGCCTGTTCGAGCGACGTGGTAATCACGCTCTCCTCGAACCTGCCTTCCAGAACGCCCATCGTATTGACTCCTGGCCGGAGGACCGGCGGTAGGATGAAAGCGAAATCAACCAGCAGCCGCTAACGGTTCGCTGGGAGCGGGCGGCGGGGTCGCAGCGCTCTTCTCCAGATCGAACGTGCGCACCCAGTTCAAGTCGCCACGTTTCCAGAGGTAAGCGAACCCCACCAGCAAGACGCCGAAGAAGACCAGAATATCGACGAAGGCGATCCACGAGAACATGCGCGCCGCAGCGGCGTTCGCCTGTGGCTCCACCGTCGCGGGAGCGGGCGTCGGTTGTGGCTGCGCTGCGCTCGTCGCTACTGGAGCCAATTCCCGATTCAACAACTGGCGCCGAGCCTCGGGCAAGTTCGGCTGCGCCAGTTCGGTGGCCTTGCCGAAGACCACCGCCCACGGAAAGAAGAACGCCACTTCCACGTCGAAAATCACGAACAGCAGCGCGATGACGTAGTAGCGCACGTCGAACTGCACCCAGGCGCTGCCGATGGTCGGCTCGCCGCATTCGTAGATGGTCAGCTTGTCGTCGTGCGCCTTGGCGGGCCGGATCAGCTTGCCGACCAGCAAATGCACGAGAATGAAGCCGACGCCCACGGCCAGGAACAGCACCAGGTAGCCGACCAGATCAGGCATGCCACGCCTCGCGGAAAGGGAGAAGCCCAGCGTCGGAGACCGCTCAGGCCAGTTGCTTGGAAATTTCCTGCCGGCCGGCAAAGCCGGCGTTCAGTTCGTGCCAGAAGCCCACTTCGGGTTCGCCAAGCCGCCAGCACAGGTAGACCTCACGGCCTTCCCGCAACGCTGGAAAATCGAGCAGGCCGGTGAAGGGGTCTTTCAATTCGATGCCGAGCTTATTCAGTTCGGCGAAAAACTCGTTCATTCGCTCGTGGTCGCGTTCCAGCTGTTCCTGGACGTGCTCGACTTCCTCGCGAGCCGCCGATGACAGCCGTCCGCCCTCGGCGGGGGCCAGTTTCTCCAGCCGTTCGTGGCGGTCGCGCAGTTCCGGGGCCAGCCGGGCGATGTCCTGCGCGATCGCCCGCACCAGCGGCAAGCTGGCATTAGCTTCCGCCAGCGTGAAGTATTTTTTCTTGGCCTTCTTCTTGGAGGGAGCCATCGCGGTGAAACTCCGAAACCAAGCCCGGAAGCGATCGAAACGGGCCTGGCAGGTTGAATGGTGTCGAGTCGCCGTCACGCCTTGGCCGCCGGGGCCGGTTCGGGCTTCTTCTCCCACACGGGCTCCGCCTGCAACTTCGAGCCGGCAATGGCCGTCGGATTCAGCGAAGCCTGTCCCCAAGCGACTTCCAGCGGCAGCTTGGCGAAATCGACGATGCAGCCATCGCGGCTGTAGCAACTCTGATCGTGCGTCGAGCCCATGAAGATGCAATCCACCGGACACGGGTCGACGCACAGGGCGCAGAACATGCACTTCGTGTAGTCGATCTTGAAACCGACCACCTTGAAGCCCTTGAGCGGCGGCGTGGCCTTCACCTTGTCGATGTAGATGCAGTCCACCGGGCAGGCGCGGGCGCACTTGTCGCAGCCGATGCAGGTCGTCAGGTCGAAACGGTGGAAGCCCCGATAGCGCGGCTTCACCGGCACCGGCAATTCCGGGTACTCGAAGTGCTGCGTGAACGCCCGCCGCTTGTACGTTTGCAGGAAGTACCAGAGCGTGATGTACATCCCCTGGGCGACGGTGGAAATCGCGGCAAAAACGTCATGGGTCCACTGGCGCATGTATGGCTCACCCGGCGGTTGCCGAAGGATGTCAATGGGTTAGGAGCGAAGCCACGTCATTATATGCCCGTCGTGTCCGCCCGCAAGATGCCGCGCCGCGCTCAGAAACCGGATTTCCATCGCCAACCATTGTTTGCGTTGCGCCGGCCGCTGGTGTAGAGTAATGAATGTCCACCCGCGCTTCCCGAACGGCAGGGATGGGCCGCTTCCGGCACCACGAGGGGCCGCAGCTACGCTGGCATATCTGGCCGAGATCGAGCATGAGCAATCCAACGGGCGAACAGCAATCCCAGGCTGGCTCCCCACCCGGCGCTTCGCAGGTCTGGTATGGACCGATCGAGGAACCTCCGCCCCGCACGCCGGCCGAGGAAGCCGCCCATCAGCTGGATATTCTGCGCCGCGAGCTAAACTACTACGCGCAGCATCTTCGGAAAGCCCGGCAAACCCAGCTTGGCCACTACGAACAACTCGGCCTGATTTCCGGCCAGCAGGCCGAACGGGAACAACGGCTGAAACGCCAGGAATCCCAGCTGGCCGCCGACCGAGTCACATTTGACGAGGCCCGGCGTAAGCACGAAGAGCAACTGGCGACTGATCGAGCCGCCTTCGACCGGCAGCGCCATGAATGGGAGCAGGAACGCCGCCAGGCGCAGGAACGACTGGCCGCCGAGCAGGCGCAATTGCAGCAAGCGCGCGAAGCTTACGAGCGCGAACGTCAGCAAGCCCGCGAGGCGTTCGAGAACGAACACCGCGCCGCGCAGGATCGCGCCGCGGCCGAACACGCGACCGCCGGTGCTTCCTTGGCCGCCGCGCAGCAGCAACTGAAGGAGGAACGCGAGCGTTGGGCCGCCGAGCACGCGCAGCAGCTGGCCGACCTCAATCGCGGCGTCGAAAGGCTGGCTCAGGAGAAGAAAGACCTGGCCTGGTCCGAAGCGGCGCTGAACAAGCAGCGCGAGCAATTGCAGAAGCTGCGCGCGGAACTGACCGACCTCCAGCAGGCCACTCAGGCCCGCGACCAAGCCGCGCAGAGCGCTGCCGAGCAGGAACTCGCCGCGATCCGGCAGCAACTGGCCGAGAAGGACCAGCTGCTGGTAGACAAGGACCGTCAACTGGCCGAAAAGGAACAGCAGTTGGCGGATCAGGACGAATTGCTGATCGCCGCGCGACAGAAGGTGGATCGCGAAGTGTTGGCCTTCCAGGAGCACGAAGCCGAACTGCGCAACGAACTGACTGCCCTGCGCCGTCAGCTGGATGAAGCCCGCGAAGCGCCGCCGCCGGTCGTCGTTGCCCCAACTTCGGCGTCGACGCCCGTGCCCGTGAGCCCACCCTTGCCCCACGCCAGCCAACGGCTGGCCGCGGAGTTCTCGCTTGACGACGAGCAACCGCCCGTCGAGG
>JAEUIF010000372.1 GCA_016795185.1 Planctomycetia bacterium
TTTCGCTCCGGCTCTCAGGGCGTGCGCGGGCGTGGTGGGAAGTCGCGGTCGAGATCCGCGCGATAGGCTTTTTCCAGCGCCTGGGGCCAGCGCGGCATGATGTAAAAGGCCCAGGCCCCGCCGCCCTGGCAGACCTTGGCCAGCAGCTGGTTTTTGCCGGGCCGGAGGTTGAGCGTCGCGAAGTTCTGGTCCGCTTTCGCCGCGCGGTCGAAACCATGCGAGACCAGCAGTTCGCCGTTGCACCAGACCTTCAGCATGTCATCGCTGCCGAGCGAGACTTCGAGTTGCTGCCGTTCGGGGACCGTAATTTCGTGATAGAAGTAGATCACCGACCAGTCCGGCAAGGGCAGCTGCTTGATGTCGTAGATGCGGCCCGGCATGAAGCCCGGCGCTTCCAGCCAGCGGATCGCTTGCCCGTTCTTGCCGGGTTGCGCTTGCTGTAGGTCGATGCTCTGTTCCGGCGGATAGACGGCGGCGAAGCCCGTCTTGACTGTGTTGTCGAAGGGCCCCAGGTAATGCCACTGGCCGGTCAGCGACGGCAGACCGTGGGCTTGCAGGGTGGCGAGGATCGTGTCCTCGCGCGTCAGCATCTTGACGTACCGGCCTTCCGGCTTGCTGGCCGTCGGGCTCGCACCGGACTGGGCCTGCGACTTGCCCGCTCGATTCGCCGCGAAGACCGCGAACAACACGACGATGAGCAACAGCGCGCCGACGCTGCCGCCAATGCCGACGCCCAGCGCCAACGTGCGCCGGCGCGGCACGCGGGGCGCGGCTTCGTCCGCTGGTTCGGGTTGCGGTTGCAGGCGGGCTTCATCCACGGAGGAATTGCCAGCCACGGTTTCGTCGATGGCGGCGATGGCGGTGCGGATGGGCGTCGTGGTCACCGCATCCGACGGCACCGCCAGGGCGGCCCAGTCGGTGGTGGCAGCCTCGTCGCCTGGAGGCGGCCCCAGCGGAATCGCGGCGACGGCGGCCACGGCAATCGGTGCCGGCAGCGCCTGGCCGCCGAGGACCGCGGCCAGTTCCACCGGCGTCTGGAAGCGCTCGGCGGGGTCCTTCGCCAGCAGCCGGGCGACCACGGCGGCCAGGTGCGGCGGCACTTCGGGCCGCAAGTTCTCTACGGGAAGTGCCGCGTGCATCTGGTGCTTCAGCAGCTTCTGCGCCAGCGTGCCGCCGGGAAAGGGCACCTGTCCGGTTAGCAGGTGGTAGAGCGTGCAGCCGAGACTGTAGAGATCGGAACGAATGTCGGCGGCGCGCGAGTTGAGCATCTGCTCGGGCGCGGTGTAGTCGGGCGTGCCGACCACCGCGCCTTCCTGCGTCAACGCGGCGGCGCCCTCGGGCTCCTGCCAGCCGACCAGCGCCAGGCCCAGGTCGAGCACCTTGACCACGACGCCTTCCACCGGCGTCGGGCTGAGGTCGGGCGTCGCTGGGTTGACGCCGGTCTTGCGCCCCGCCCGCGCCAGCAGCAAGTTGGACGGCTTCAGGTCGCGATGCACCAGGCCCTTCTCGTGCGCGTGGGCCAGTCCGCAGGCCGCCTGGCGGATGTACTCGCTCGCCGCTTCCACCGGCAGCGGGCCGTGCTGCTTGAGCAGCTTGCCGAGGTCCACCCCGTCCACGTACTCCATCGCGAAGTAGTGGGTGCCGTCGCACTCGCCGGCATCGAAAGCCAGCACCACGTTGGGGTGGCTGAGCTGGGCGGCGGCGCGGACCTCGCGGTAGAAGCGCTGCACGGATTCGGGCTTGCCGAGCTTCTCCTTGCGGATGACCTTCAGCGCCGTGAGGCGCTGGAGCTTGCTGTTGCGGGCCTTGTAGACCGTGCCCATGCCGCCCTGGCCGAGCCGGTCGAGGATGATGTACGGCCCCAGGTTCAACTCGGCCTGCGCGCCGCGCTGAAAGAGCTGCCGCAGCTGGTAGAGCGTTAGCCAGTTGCCTTCCTGCAAGCGGCGGGCGAGCAGCTTGGGGTCCTGGAAACGTCCTTGCAGTTGCTCCAGTTTTTGCTGATGGGCCGGGTCCAGGAGGCGGAACCGGCGGATGGCATCGACCAACTCGGGCACGCTGGCAATGGTCATGGCGACTTCCATTGCGGTGTGGAGTGGGGCGGAACGGGCCGGGCGAGGACGGGACGACCGGGCGGCCCATTCGGTCTGGGGCGAAGCGCACTAGTGTAGCTCATGGCGGCGCGAAAGTAAAACGGGCGCAGGCGGGGTGGAATGACGTGTGCAATCGAAAGTGCTTTACCGCGTCGGCCGGTTCGGGAAATCGCGTTCCAGGCTGCTGGCGAAGTTCTTTTCGAGGTGATCGGGCCAGCGCGGCTGAACGTAGAACTTCCAGTCGCCGGTGCCCTGGCAGACCTTCAGCAAGAGTTGATTGTGCCCAGCCCGCACCGGCAAGGTCACCAGGTCTTGATCCGGGGCCGCGCCGCGGTAGATGTCCTTGGCCAGCAGTTGCTGGCCGTTGAGCCAGACACTCAGCGTGTCATCGCTGCCCAGGCCGACTTCGAGGGAACTGGCCTGCGGCGCCTCGAACTCGTGCAGCAGGTAGACCGTCGCGTTGTCCTGGTGGATCACCTGCTTGATGTCGTACAGCTGGCCGAGGCGGAAGTTCGGCAGTTCCTTCCAGGCGACGGACTTGTTGCCCTTGCCCGGATATGACTTGGCGAGATCGATTTCCTGCTCGGGCGGATAGACGGCGGCGAAGCCGTTGCGTTCGTGATTCGCGAACGGGCCGATGTAATACCACTTGCCGTCCAGGGTCGGGTAACCGTTTTGCTGGAGCGTGGCCAGGATGGTTGCTTCGCGCGTCGCTTGCTTGGCATAGCGTGCGAACCCCGCGCCGGCCGCCACGCCAGCCGAACGGTCTTCGACCGCGCCTGCGCCACGGCCGCGGAGCAGCCAGACGAGCAGCATCAGGACGACCAGCACGGCAATGACGCCCGCCGCGAGCAGCGGCCAGCGCCAGGAGCGCGGGGTCGCCGGCGGCGGAGCGATTGTCGTCGCGGACGGCACGGGTTGGCTCAGCGACGCCTGCAACGTCAACCGGGCGGCCAGGCCGGGAGCCAGCTCAGCCGTCAATTCCTGCGGCGACTGGTAGCGGTCTTCCGGCCGCTTGGCCAGCAGCTTGCGGATGACCTGGTCGAGATGCGGCGGCAGTTCCGGCCGGCGTTCGGTCAGCGGTTTGGGTTCGTCGGTCTGGTGCTGCCGGAGCTTGACGGAGGAACTGCTGCCGGCGAACGGCGCCTGGCCGGCGACCAGATAGTAAAAGATGCACCCCAGGCTGTAGAGGTTGGCGCGCACGTCGAGCGGCTGCCCCTGGGCCTGCTCGGGCGCGATGAAGTCGGCGTTGGCCGCCGCGCCGCCCGCGCTGGCGGAGCGCAGCCGGGGTTGCAGCAGCGTCAGGCCCAGATTGGACACCTTGATCGTGCCCTGCCGCAGCTGGTCCGAGGAAGGCAAGGGCGTCTTGGCCGCGATCGAGATCGCAGCGCTCGACGTCGGCGGCCTGCTGACGAGCAGATTCGCCGGGCGCAAATCGTGATGCAGCAACCCGCGCTGCCAGGCGTGCTGCAACGCCAGCGCCGTCTGGCCGATGTAGGACGAAGCGGTCGCGATGTTGAGCGGTCCCGATTGCTGCACCAGCCGTTCGAGGTCGATGCCGTCCACGAACTCCTGGGCAAAGAAGTGCGAGCGGCCGATGGGGCCGGCGTCGTAGGGGTGGACGATGTGTGGTTCGGACAGCTGGCTGGCGGCCTGGATTTCCTGGTAGAAGCGTTCGACGGCCTGCGGCTGGGACAGCAGTTCCTCGCGGACGATGGTCAGGGTGACCAGCCGGTTCATCAATTGATGACGGGCCTTGAAGACCTGGCCGAGCGCGTTCTCGCCCAGCCGTTCGAGGATGCCATAGGGTCCAAGCACGAGGTTGCCGGCGGCCCCTTGCAGCAACTGGTTGGCCTGATAGGGCGTCAGCCAGTCGCGCTGCACCAGTTCCCGCGCCAGGGCCTTCGGGTCCGGGAAGCGTCGCAGCAGTTCCTGCTCGACGGCGTCAAGTTGTGAGGCAGTCAACAACTGGGTCTGCCGCAGCAGGTCCAGCAGTGTGGCCGCCGTGTCTACAGGCATCGGGGAGAGGCACCGGAGGGCGACATGGTTCAGGCCTATTGCAACTATAGGTGAGGTTTTCGCGAAATCCAAGTGACGGCAAACGGTTTCCCATCTCCGAAAGAGCCTGCGGCCCCGTCCGGGTAGACTCTGGAGCGAATACGCCGGTGAATTCACTCTTTCCGCTTGCCTGCACGTGCGCCGCAGCGGCATAATCGGCCTCTTCCGCACAGCCCGCCCTTTGGTTTGGCCTCGGGAACAGAGACGCGCCGCATGGATCGACAAGCCGTCTTTCTGGCCGCCCTGCGGGTGCGCCATCCCGACGAGCGGGCCGCTTGCCTGGACCAGATGTGCGGCACCGACGTCGCCCTGCGCCGCGAGGTCGAGGAATTGTTGCAGGCGCACGACCGGGAACGGGCCGAGCGCGCCGCACCGCCCGCGCCGATTCACCATGGTGCCCGGCCATCGACGCGCCCGTCGCGCGGGCGCGTCGCCGTGGCCCAGGGCGCGCTGCCTCGCTTTGCCGACGAAACCACGGCCCTGCTGCGCAAGCGTCTCATGATCCTGGCCCTGGCGATGGGCATCATCCGCACCGTGGGCCTGCTGACCATCCTGAGCTATCCCGGCCTCTGGTTGCGCTTGCTGGTGGCCGGCGTCTACGTCGGCACGTTCTTCCTGACCTGGAGTTCCCGGCCACTGAGCTATCGGCAGCTGCGCTGGCTCGAACTCGCCTGCCTGGGCGGTTTCACCATCCAGGCCGTCTACATGCCGTCGCATCTGATTCTCGCCCGCGCCCGCGCCGGCGACTTCGCGACGGTCGTCATGGACCAGTATTTCCTCCTGGGGGCCTGGTCCGTCCACCTGATGGGCTATGCGTTCCTGATCCCGAACACCTGGCAGCGCGCCGCCGCGCTGCTGATACCGCTCGGCCTGCTGCCCTACGCGAACTTCGCCTTCCTGGAGTGGTACGAGCCGCGCGTCGCCGAGGCTTTCGCCGCGCCGCATCACGGGCCGCCCTACCTGCTGCCGTTGGTGGCGGTCTTTTACAGCATCTGCTTCACGCATGTGATGCACGCCATTCGGCGCGAGAGCTTTCGCGCCAGCCGATTCGGCCAGTATGTGCTGCTCGAAAAGCTGGGCGGCGGCGGCATGGGCGTGGTCTACAAGGCCGAGCATCAGTTGCTGAAACGGCCGTGCGCCATCAAGTTGATCCGACCCGGCAGCGACCTGGACGCCGACATGCTGGCCCGCTTCGAGCAAGAAGTCCGCATCACGGCCCGGCTGTCGCACTGGAACACCGTCGAAATCTACGACTACGGGCGCACGGAAGACGGCCAGTTCTACTATGTGATGGAACTGCTGCGCGGC
>JAEUIF010000397.1 GCA_016795185.1 Planctomycetia bacterium
CCATCGGTTTGGGGTGCCGCTGGGGGTTTCGCTGTTCACATCTCACTGCCAACGGGGGGCGAGCGGCGGGCGTTTGCCCGGGTTTCGGTCGATTAAACCGCGGGCTAACGCCCGCCGCTCGCCTGGAAAAAGCCGTCTCAACCAAACACGGCCTGCGGCCGGATCGTCAGGTTGCCCGTCTCGCCGTGGCGGTCGATGACGTAGTCGCCGAGCCGCGCCTGGGCGATGCCCAGGTGCTGCGCGACCGCGCGCTTGATCTCGTGGTCGGGCGAGTGCTCGCCGAGGTCGAACTGGCCGAGCGGCACCTCGCGGCTCTGGCCGTCGACTCGCAGGTGAATGACGGGCGGTCGCTGCCATTGCACGGACATGTCAATACTCCTCATGAATGAGCCGCAGCGGTGGGCGAACCGCTCCGGTGCTTGGCGTCGGCTGAAAACGAGCTCGCACGAGTTTCAAAAGCAGTGTTGTTGCCTCCCCGAGGGAAATGATTCGGGAAGGTCACGAGCCGGGTTATAAGTCCGGAGTGTGTATGCTCTCGCGGTCGGGAGCGGGCGTGTACGACGTTACCGGCGTACATCAGATATAGACGCGAGGTGCAGTGACGGGTTCACGGCAAACGGGCGAAAAACCAAGCACGGCGAGCGGCTCGATCCCGGCGAGCGGCGGGGTTTATCCCCGCCGTAGCGCCGGCGATGTGTGGTTGCCGTGCGACCGTATTGCGATTCGGATGATGCTGTACCGCCAGGATGAACCCGGCGGCTCGCTGGCGCGTCGGCTCGCTGGTAGCAGTGACACTGGTCTGTCAGTGTTCGGTGCCGTCCAGAAACTTGATCTGCACGTCCGGTCCCTGAATGTGGTGCAGCAAATGGCGGGGCAGCAGACAGCGCACGACCACGCGATTGTCCTGGAACTCTTGCCGGGAAATCTGCGCGTGTGCTCCGAGGTAGGCGAGCAGTTTACCGTTGCCGGCGTGCGTTTCGATCTCGGCGTCGGTGAAGTCGGCGCTCAGCGCGGCGATCACCGCTTCCGACAAATCGTCCAGCCCCTGGCCCGTGGCAGCGCTGACCGCCACCGAGCGCGGATGGTGCCGCTGGAGCACGTCGAGGTCGAAGCGATCCGCCAGGTTATCGAGCTTGTTCAGCACCAGCACGGTCGGCTTGTCGCCGCAGCCAATTTCCTTCAGCACAGCTTTCACGGCGCTGATGTGTTCCTCGGCGTGCGGGTTGCTGGCATCAACGACGTGCAACAGTAGCTTGGCTTGCAGCGTCTCCTCGAGAGTAGCCTTGAAGGACGCGACGAGGTGGTGCGGCAGGTCGCGAATGAAGCCGACCGTATCGCTGAGCAGCACGCGGCCCCAGCCGTCGTGCGCTCCACGCCGGGTGTTGGCCAGGCGCCATTGCCGGGTGCGCGTGTCGAGCGTGGAAAAAAGCTTGTCCTCCACATAGACGCCCGCGCCGGTCAGGGCGTTCATCAAGGTGCTCTTGCCCGCATTGGTGTAGCCAACGAGGGAAACCGTGTGCTCCTCGTGCCGGCTGCGAACTTCGCGTTCCTTGCGCGCCTGCACTTCGGCGAGTCGATGCTTCAGGTCGCGAATACGCAGATCGACCAGGCGACGGTCTTCTTCCAGCTGCGTTTCACCGGGGCCGCGCACGCCGATGCCGCCTTCGTAGCGGGACAGGTGAGTCCACATCTGCCGTAGCCGGGGCAGCGCGTATTCCAGCTGGGCCAGTTCGACTTGCAAGCGGGCTTCCACGGTCCGCGCTCGCGTGGCGAAGATATCGAGGATCAACTCGCTGCGGTCCAGCACCTTGACGTTGGTGGCTTTTTCCAGGTTGCGCACCTGGGCCGGCGACAGGTCGTTGTCGAAGATCACGACATCGGCGTCGAGGGCCTGGGCCTGCTGCTGGAGTTCGTCCAGCTTGCCCTTGCCGATGTAGGTGCCGGGGTGAATAGTTTCACGTTTCTGGGTCAAGCCGCCCACGACGATCGCGCCGGCGGTGGTGGCCAGGCCGCGTAGTTCGTCGAGCGGATCGGTACCGACCCAGGGCCGCGTGGGCAGGGCCACGCTGACCAGAATGGCGCGTTCCGAATGGACCGTCAGTTGTTCGCGGGTAACGTCGAGTGACACTGGTTGGCGTTTGTCCTCCCCTCTTCACTTTTCCCATTCTAACGGACCTGTCAAACGCCTGCCAGCGGAGAACACGCTGAAGCGGCCAGTAGCCTTCGCAAGTATTGCATTGGCATTGCAGTTCCCGGCCAGGCTGCCGTATATTTTCGTCCCAATTGGTTCTCGGAACAGGACCAAGCGCTGACGGAATGAAGCATCAACGCGACTCTCCCGACGCCCAACGGAACCTAACCTTCGCTCGCTTGTCGAGGCTCGCTTGTTAGCCCTATTTGCGCGAAAGCCTGCCGCCACGCTGCCTCCGCGGTTGAGCTTGCACGAGGCCCGCTATCAACGCGGCGACGATTGGCCGTTCGTGTCCAGTGACAAGTTGGTTCCCATCCACCCTTCCCTAGTGCATCGTCAAATGGGATGTTGCCCGAAGGCATGATGGGTGGCACGTCCCCCGGTACTCCGAGGGCGTGCGCGTCGCCCCCCCCGCCCTCGGAGTACCGAGGGACGTGCCACCCAAGTAAAGCCTTGCGCAACAGGTCGCTTGAGATTGCACTCGTACCCGGTCGATCCAGCCGCGCGCCAGAGATCGCCCGCGCCGTTGCGACGGCCGTCGCGAGCATTCTCGGCCGCAATCGATTTTTCAGGAGGCCCCGCATGCAAGGACAGGGACGGGTGCAATGGTCCGACACACAATCGGCCGGGCCGTCGATCTCAGTCGTCATTCCCTTCCAGGATCCACGAGGTCGCCCGGAGCACCTGGCGAGCTGGACGCGCGGCCAGACGCTGGCGGGCGCCCGCTATGAGATTATCGTCGTCGCTCACGAAAACGACGCGCACCAAGAAGCCCTGCGCGAGCAACTTCGTCCCGGCGACCGGCTGTTGCTCACGGCGGCGACGGGTCCGTTCGCCATGTACGCCGTCGGGGCCGAGGCGGCTCGCGGCGAGATCCTCTTCTTCAGCGAGGACCATTGCATCGCCGACCGCGGTTGTCTCGAAGCGGTCGCCCGCTACCTGGCCGACGCGAGCCACGACGGCGGCAGCGTCCGCTGGGGCCACATCAACCGTACGGAGGTGGCCCGAATGGAGCAGCTGGTTAGCGAAATCGACGCCCGCGTCTGGTTCCAGGAAGGCCACTGGAACCGGGTGCGGAGCCGGGGCTTTGCCATTCGGCGGTCGGTCTACCTCGCGGCGGGCGGGTTCGCGGCGGAATACGGGTTGTTCGCGGAGGCGATCCTGGCGGCCCGGCTCCATGCCCAGGGCCGGCGCGTCGGCTACATCGCCGAGAGCGGCGTCCGGCACATTAACTCGCTGACGCTCACCGAAATACGCGCAAACATCGAGGACTACAGCCGGCACGAGTGTCTTTACCTGAGCCGCCAGAATTGGGATTTCTGCGAGAGCTACTTCGCCGCCTCGACGGTCGTGCAGGAAGCGACACCGTTGGCGGCGGCGGCGGCATGGTGGATGCAGACGCGCGCCGTTGCGGCGGCGTTGCTTGCAGCGGCTCGTAGTTATCCAACAGCGATACCAGCCCTGGTTGGTGAATTACTGCATGCGCCCTGGCGCCTGGCGCGCTGCGCGTGGTCGAGCCGACTGGCGTCCCGACTCGCGTTGTTGACGGCCCGCTGGCGCTACGCCTTCTGGAACTTCAACGAGCGGCGTCAACTGGCGGCCTTCCGCGACCACTGGCAGGCCGTGGTGCGCTGGACCCGCGCCAATTATTTCGCCCAAACCGTTCCGCCCGCAGCGCCGCCGTTGTGGGCCGCGCACCAGGCCATACCGCTCACGCAGTTGCCAGGCCCGTATCCCGTCGAAGAACAGGAGGGGCGGCCAGTGAGGTGGACCAAGCCAGTGGCGACCTGGCGACTGAACCTGTCCCCCGGCGCCCACGATATCCACATCGATACGCGCGCCCTACGGGGACCGACGGCGGCGCTACCGATCTGGTTTTGGTGGAACGGCACCCCGATTCCGCGAGCGGCGGTCGCTTGCCAGGAAGGCTGGCTCAGGATTCGTGTGGCCAGTAAGCAAAGCACCGGCGATGCCGAACAGCATCTCACCATCGTCACGCCCGCCACACGACTGCCGGGTTGCGGCCGGCGTCTCGGTCTGCCAGTTGGGGAACTGCGTATCGTCATGGTCGGGCAGGCCACGGTTCCTGCTGCGGAGTTCATGCAACTTGCGGGATGAAGCCTCTGTCCGGCAACGCACTTGCCGCCGAACGTCTCGACCGGAACGCTGATACGCCCGTCACGCCGCATGAGGCGTCGAGGCGCGCCAGCCGCGGCGAGATTCCCATCCCCAGCGCTGCGGTTCCGGGATTACCTCGGACACCCTGAACGCGCGCCGGCCAACGGAACGCTTCCTGTCATGGGGCCTGATCGGTTGCCAATACGCGACGGCAAATTCCCGAAAGCCGATAACCGAAGGCGGACGTGGGCGGGCAGGCCGGTTGACCCGCAGGCAGTTCAGCCGGCGTCGGGAGATATCATGCACCCAGGCCAGCAGATTGGCGAACTGGACCATTGCGGGGCCGACGCGTTGTCGGGACCGCGGCGCATCCTCTCCGTCAACACCAGCGATCAGGGCGGTGGGGCCGAACGCGTGGCCTGGTCGCTGTTCAAAGGGTATCAGCGCCACGGCGTTGAATCGCGATTGGTGGTCGGCGACAAGAAGAGCTGCGACCCGCACGTGACCGCGCTGCACGAAGGCCCGCACTACCCAGCTGCCCTCGGTAACCGCTGGCAGCGGGCGCGCCGACGTCTAAAGAAATGGGCATGCGGCCGGTGGGGCGTTGAGGACTTTGAATACCCCTGCACTCGGTATCTGGCCGCGGTCGCGGGCGGCAGTCCGGATATCCTGCACTGCCATAACCTGCACGGCGGTTTCTTCGATCTGCGGCTGTTGCCCGCGTTGTCGCTCCAGACGCCCACCGTTTTGACCTTGCACGACTCCTGGACCATGACCGGCCATTGCGCGGACCACCCGACCTGTCAGCGCTGGGAAACGGGCTGCGGCCGCTGCCCGGACTGGCCATGACCCCCGCGGTGGCGCGCGACGCGACGCGGGTCAATTGGTGGCGGAAGCGGCGCGCCTTCGCCAGCAGTCACCTTTATCTGGCCACGAACAGTCAGTGGCTCATGGAGCGGGCGCGGCGGTCGCTGCTGGCACCGGCCCTCATCGACAGCCGGGTCATTGTGACGGGCATCGACCTGCGCCAATTCCGTCCGGCGCCAAAAACCGAGGCGCGGGCGACGTTGCCTCTGCCGGCGGATGGTCACCTGGCAGTGTTCGCCGCGTTTCAGGCGCTGGCGAACCCGCGCAAGGATTACCCGACGCTTCGCGCGGCCTTCGCGCACCTCGGCCACGAGGGTTTGACACAGCCCTTGCACCTGGCCGTCATCGGCCAATCCGGGCCGGTTGAACGCCACGGCCTGGTGACGATTCATCACTTGCCCTTCCTGCCGGCGGAACAACTGGTGCGCTATTACCAGGCGGCGGACCTGTACGTGCATGCCGCGCGCTGCGAAATATTCGGCCTGGTGCTAGCCGAGGCCATGGCCTGCGGGACGCCGGTCGTCGCCACAGCCGTGGGCGGGATTCCCGAAGTCGTCGAGTCCGGGAAACACGGCATACTGACGCCGCCGGGGGACGCCCCCGCTCTGGCGGCCGCGGTGCGCGCCTTGCTGGCTGACCCCGCTCGGCGCGCGGCCTTGGGCCGCCAAGCGCTGGCGCACGCGCGGCAGCGGTTCGATGAAGAACAGACCGTGCGCCGGTATCTGGAGTGGTTCGCTGAAATCCTCGCTAACGACCGTGGCCGAACGGCGCAGCCCCGCGCCCTGTTCGGTGTTGCTTGAACGCCGCGAGATGGCTCACGGCGGCTGGGAAACGTGCAATGATTTTCTGCCAGGAGAGGGGGGCAACTCCGATGACGACCCAGTCGCTGCGCACTGAGCCGCTGGTAGGGCGACTGGTCCGCGACGTGCCGTCGCCGCCGACCGACCTGGCGAGACCACCGGCGCAGTCGCCCCGACGGCGCTGGCGTCAGTATCTGAAGTGGTGCCTGGGGATTCGACTGGGCAGTTTCGAGCACTACCCACCCCGCCCGCTGCGCGTGCCGACGCGCTACTGGCGCAAATCCGTGTTGAGTCAGCCGCCGCTCATTTCCATCGTGACTCCCACGATCAACCAGGGGGCTTTCCTCGAGCGAACGCTGCGTAGCGTGCTCGAGCAGGGGTACCCTCGCCTGGAATACATCGTCCAGGACGGGGCCTCCGGCGATGAGACCCCGGCCATTCTCGACCGCTTTAAGACGCGCCTGCACCACGTCGATTCCCGCCCTGACGGCGGTCAGGCACATGCCCTCAACCTGGGGTTTGCCCATGCGCGCGGCGAGATCATGGCCTATCTCAACTCCGACGATTTGCTGCTGCCCGGCGCGCTGCACTACGTCGCTGCTTACTTCAGCGCCCACCCGCAGGTGGACGTCGTCTACGGCCACCGCGTCATCGTCGATCGCGATGACGGCGAAATCGGCCGCTGGGTGCTGCCGCCGCATTCAAACGCCATGCTAAGCTGGGCCGACTATGTGCCGCAGGAAACGCTCTTCTGGAGACGGCGCATCTGGGACCGGGCGGGCGGCCGCATGGACGAGCGCTTTCAATTCGCGCTCGATTGGGACCTGCTCCTGCGCTTCCGCGCTGCCGGTGCCAGGCTGGTGCGGCTGCCACGGTTTCTGGGGGCCTTTCGCGTGCATGACGCGCAAAAAACAAGTGCCCTGTTGGAATCGGTCGGCGCGCGTGAAATGAACGCACTGCGCCGCCGGGCACTGGGCCGCGAGGTTTCAAAGGTCGAAGTCCGCAGTGCCAACCTACCCTATTTGCTCCGGCATGCTCTGTACCACTGGCTGTATCAGACCGGGCTGGCGGGATATTGAGCACCCGCGAAGCATCGCACCAGGCGAGTGAAGCGCGTCGGCCGCCATCTTGTCCTAGCCTGGATTCCCACAGGGGGTAAATGACCTACCATTTTCGACCGTTTTCCCCACTCAGGCTACGGGCTTTTTGGGCCGGATTGGTCAGCAACGGTAGTTTATGACTGGACACCACGGCGCGTTATCCCAGTTCCAGGC
>JAEUIF010000494.1 GCA_016795185.1 Planctomycetia bacterium
CGGTCGGGCCATCCTCGCCGTCGGTGCCGCCGCTGAGCAAAACCACGCCGTGCATCCCAGCGGCGCCGAGTTTATTCAGGGCAGCCAGCACGAATTCCTGATTGCGTCCGCCCAGTCCGTGGTGCTCCGTCAGCGTCACGGTCGTTTCGCCGCCCGAGAGCACGCAGACCGGCGGCGCGACGGGCCAGCCGTCGGCGCGCAGGGAACGCACGAGTCCGGCGAAGACCACTGCCGTTTGCCGGGTTTCGCCCTCGATGTAAGAGCCCAGGTTCAGGACGCGAAAGCCGAGCTGCTCGGCTTGCTGCTGGGCGGCGCGCAGCGACCGGACGTTGTTGCCGATGACGACATTGCGGACGTTTCCCGGCAGCGCTTTCAAGGTTTCGGGCAGTTCGCCGGCCGCGCCGCGCTGCAAGTGTTCGCGAACTGCCGGCGGCACGCGCTCCGCGAGGTGGAACCGTTCCAGGATGTCGAGGGCCTCGCCGAACGTCGTGGGATCGGCGGCGGTGGGGCCGGAGGCGATGACATCGAGCGGGTCGCCGATCACGTCGGAGATGATGAGCGAAACCAGGGCGCGGCCCGCGAACGCCTGCGCCAGCCGGCCGCCCTTGATGGCCGAGAGGTGCTTGCGGACGGCGTTCATCTCGTTGATGGTCGCGCCGCAAGCGTGCAGCAAGCGGGTGACCTGCTGCTTGTCCTCCAGCGTGATGCCCGCGGCGGGGGCCGGCAGCAGCGCCGAACCGCCGCCGGAGAGCAGGCACAAGGCCATGTCCTGGGGGCCTGCGCCGCGCAGCAGGTCGAGGATGCGGTGCGCGCCCGCGACGCCTTCGACGGTCGGATGGTTGGACCCGGCGGGCCGGGCCGCGTGCAACTGGATGCGTTGCAATGGGGTCTCGCTGCCCGCCGGCACGTTGACGACGCCTTCGATGCGGTCCAGGCAATCGGGCCGCGCCGCTTCGACGGCGGTGCTCATGGCGCTGCCCGCCTTGCCCGCGCCCACGACGAGGATACGCGGCGCGGCCCGCAGCAATTCGGCCAGCGCGGGATCGCGGAACGCTTCGCGCAGTAGGGTTTCCGGACGGGCGGCAGCGACCGCGGCTTGCCAGATGGCGCGGGCCTGGGCACGGCGAGTTTCCGAGGGACTGGACACGGAGGTTGTTCCCCTTGGCAGGCTTTGCGGAGTAGACTGGAGGCAAGCCGTGCTGTTGTTGTAAGGAGCGACACACGGCGCGGCCGGCAATTCGCCAGGCGGAAATGCAGGAGCTGACATGGCGACACCCAGACTGCTGGTGCTGACGGACGGAGCCGCGGAGCGCGCTGCCCTGGCGGAGACCATTGGCCGCGCGGGCTGGGAGGTCGAGGCCGCCGATACACCGGCCGACTTGTTCCAGCGACTGCACGCCCAGCGCCCGACGGCCGTTGTCGTGGACGAACGGCAGCTGGCGGGCGACGCGCTGGAGCGCATCGCCCAGACCGGTGCGGCCCTGATCGTCCTGACCGCGGACAGCAGTCGCGACTGGCCGGCGGCGGCTGGCTGTATCACCTTGCCCTTCGACCTTCAACGCCTGGCCCAGCAATTCGCGGAGCTTGTCGAAGAGGATCGCTTTCGCTTCCAGTTCGCCAATCTGACCGACCTGGGCGGCGAGGAGTTGCTGGCGGAGATGATCGACCTGTTTCGCGAGCAAGCGCCGCTCAAGCTGCACGAAGCGCGCACGGCGCTGGCGATGGGCGATCTGCACACTGTCAATCGCGCCACCCATTCGCTGAAATCCAGTGCCGCCAACCTCGGCGCGGAACGGCTGCGGATGCTGGCGGCGCGCGTCGAGCGGCTCTCCGCCGACGGCTTGGCGGCTGACTTGCCCCGCCTGCTCGACGAAATGGAGCGCATCTACCCATTGGTGCAGGCACGGCTGGAGCAACGCCGCATCGCTCCCGGCTGAGCCGCGCGGAAGCTCGCATTTCGCTGCTTGCGAGTGGTGGGGCGTCTCTCTACTTCTAATGTGCGGGCTGATGATTTTCCCAGGCGAGCGGCGGGCGGCCGCCCGCGGTTGGAGCGAGAAAAAAACGGGCGGACGCCCGCCG
>JAEUIF010000529.1 GCA_016795185.1 Planctomycetia bacterium
AGAGTATACTAGGACGACTTAAAAACTCCATTGGCCGCACGCCGCGCGGGGTGCTTTCGTCGCACCGCCGTGGCGTACCGGGAACTCGCGCCCGGCTGGCCCACACGACGGAACTGCGTGCGCTGGACGGCGTCCGCCGCAGCGCTCGCGCGCTGATGGATCGTTGCTGGCTTCCCCCTGGACTGGTTGCCTCATGATCGCCACGGTGAGCCGCCTGGTCGAACTGATCCTCGACAGCCAGGTGCTGAACGCCGCCCAGTGCGACAAGCTGCGCGACAACTTGCAGGACCGCTGCAAGGAGCCCTACCAGCTGGCGAAGGACTTGCTGCGCCGCGGCTGGCTGACGGATTATCAGCTGGAGCTAATCATCAAGGGCGACGGTCAGGACTTGCTGCTCGGCCCGTTCATCGTTTTGGAACCGCTGGGCGAAGGCTGCATGGGCCAGGTCTTCAAGGCGCGGCGGCGCGAGAACGGCCAGCTGGTCGCGCTGAAGATGGTCCATCGCGACCGGCGTGGCGACCTGCGCGCGCTGCACCGCTTTCGCCGCGAGGTGGAAGCGCTGGCGCAGCTCTCGCACCCGAACATCATCACCGCCTGCGACGTCAGCGAGATCGGCATCGCGCACTATTACGCGATGGAGTACGTCGAAGGCATCAACCTGGAACGGGTCATCGCGGCCAACGGCCCGCTGCCGCTCGGCGCGGCCTGCGACTACGTGCGCCAGGCAGCGCTCGGGCTGCAACACGCCCACGAGCGCGGCCTGATTCATCGCGACATCAAGCCGGGCAACCTGCTCGTGGCCCGCCCGGAGAGCGACCTCAAGAAGACGCTTGGCCCCGGCATGTCGCCCGAGGCCCGGGCACGCTTCAACCGCTGGGGCATTGTCAAGATTCTCGACCTGGGCCTGGTGCGCCTGGAGAACCAGGACAGCTTCGAGGGCAACGGCCAGATGAAGCTGACGCAAGAGGGCTTTTCCCTCGGCACCGTCGATTACATGGCTCCCGAGCAGATTCACGATCCGCACAAGGTGGATATCCGCGCGGACCTGTACAGCCTGGGCTGTACTTTTTACGAGGCACTGGTGGGCCAGCCGCCCTTTCCGGAAGGCTCGCTGCTCGAGAAGCTCCAGGGCCACAAGTCGCGCACGCCGCCGCCGGTCAATCAACTGCGCCCCGACGTGCCCGAAGCGGCAGCCGAAGTCGTGGCCAGGCTCCTGGCGAAACAGCCGGAAGACCGCTACCAGGAACCGGGCCAGGTGGCGGGAGCGCTGGCCGGCGTGTTGGTGCGGATGGACCGGCCGCTGCTCGGCTGGGACTGGAGGCCACAGGAACAGTCAGTGAAGGTCCGCCGGGCCGCCGAAACCCGCGAGCAAGTGATCCACCCGCCACCGAGCGAATCCGACCGGCTGCACTGGTTGCTGCTAGCTGGCATCCTGGCCCTGTTGTTCAGCTTTCTCGTCGCCTTGCTGGCCCGATGAGCGACCTATTCCAAGCCGCGCGGCCCCCGATGACGACCGAGGTGCTGACCGTCCAGCCACAGGCCCCCGCACTGGAAGCGCTGCGCCGCGCGGCGGCGATCCTCCAGCGCGGCGGCCTGGTCGCTTTCCCCACGGAAACCGTCTACGGTCTGGGCGCGAACGCCCTCGACGCCGACGCCTGCGCGCGCATCTTCGCGGCCAAGGGTAGGCCGGCGCACAATCCGATCATTGTGCATGTCGCGGACGCGGCGAGCGTCCTTCCTCTCGTCGCCGCCTGGCCGGAGCAAGCCGAACGGCTCGCTCAACGGTTCTGGCCCGGGCCGCTGACGCTGGTGCTGCCGCGCTCCGACCGCGTGCCGTCCATCGTGACCGCCGGCGGGCCGACCGTGGCGGTGCGCGTGCCGGCGCATCCCGTGGCCCTGGCGCTGCTGCGTGAGTCGAGTCTGCCCATCGCCGCCCCGAGCGCCAATCGCTCCATGCAACTGTCGCCGACCACGGCCGAACATGTGGTGCAAAGTCTCAACGGACGCATCGACCTGATTCTGGACGGTGGACCAGCGACCGGCGGCCTGGAATCGACCGTGCTCGATCTGAGCCGGCAACCGCCCGTGTTGCTGCGGCCCGGCCTGGTCACGGTCGCTGAACTGGAGAGCATCATCGGCGCGGTCGTGCTGCCGATGCACGCTTCGGCGCCGACCGCCGCGCCTTTGCCGTCCCCCGGCATGCTGCCCCGCCACTACGCGCCGCGCACACCGCTCATCGCTATCGAGGGCAATGCGACCGACGAAGCCACCCGACGCCGCGCGGCAGGACAGCGCGTAGCCTGCGTGCGCTTCGGCCCATCATCCGCCGACGCGCTCCCCGTCGAGCGACAAGTAGACTTGCCTGGTGAACCGGCCGGCAGCGCGGCGCGTCTGTATGCCGTGCTGCACGAACTCGATGCGCTCGGCCTGGACGCCATCCTGGTCGAACTACCGCCCGCTACGCAGGAGTGGCTGGCCGTCCGCGACCGCCTGCGCCGGGCGGCTGCCCGTTAGGCGCAACGTGCGCGAGTCATCTGGCAGGCCCACTGCTGAAAGGCGGCTCCCTTGGACGCCCCGCCACCAACCCCTGGCAAGCAGCCGCGGCTCGAGCCGAACTGGGTCTTTTCGCTGACCCTGTTGGGAATGATGCTGGGGTCGTTGACCCGGTCCTTCCTGCCAGGATGCTTCCCTGGCGCGCTGTGGGGAATCGCTCTTGGCCTGCTGGCCCGGTACTTCATTCCGAAAGACTCCCGGCTCGCGGTTTTCTTGCAGGAAGCGATTCGGCTGCTTCTAATCGCAGCCATGGTCGTCACGCTGATCGCGTGGTGTTGTCTACCGATTGGCCCGTGGAAGGATTCAAATTGACATCGTTCGATGTTGATACTTCATGGAATCCAGGTGATTCCGCGATTCGATCTTCACACTGGGGATCGCTCCCGCCTAGAATGACCGCATCCTGGATTGCTTATGCCGCCCCGATGATTGCTGGGTCCAAAGTCTATTGATCCAGCGGCGGACTTGGCGAATGTTGCCGGTGCTTGACCTTGGCGGCAATCTCCGGTTACAGTCTCAGCATGAAAGTGCGCGAGGTCCTCCGCCGACTGAGGTCCGACGGCTGGGTGCAAGTGAAGTCCCGGAGTGGCCACCGGCAGTTCAAACACCCTATCAAACCGGGGCGCGTCACCGTATCAGGCAAAATGAGCGACACCGTCCCGCCGGGGACGCTGGCCAGCATTTTCCGGCAAGCCGGCTGGGAGGATTGAGCGGAGGAGCCATGAAGCGCTACGCGATCGTAGTCGAGGATGCGGGCACCAATCTGGCGGCCTACGTGCCTGACCTCCCAGGTTGTGTCGCCACCGCAGCCACGCGCCCGGAGTTGGAGCGTCGCATCCGGGCGGCCATCGAACTGCACCTGGAGGGTATGGCGGAAGACGGCGTGCCCGCGCCCGAACCGACTGCCCAGGTGGAGTACGTCGAGGTCAATGCGTAGGCGGACGTTGTGATCGATAGTTGACGATCAGGTGCGATCCGCTGCTCGCGAAAGCGCTGCGCTGCACAAGATCCGAAATTCAACCGCTCGGCAACAGTCTCCCCGAGGCAGGCATGGCCGTCGAACGCTACAAGGTCCGCGTCACCAAGGACCACCTGGTCTTCTGCTCGGGGCACTTCATCAGCTACGAAGGCGACAAGTGCGAGCGGCTGCACGGCCATAACTATCGCACCACGGTCGAGATCGAAGGACCGCTCAACCGCGACCACTATGTCTTCGATTTCATCGCTTTGAAGCACTGCACGAAAGCCATCACCGACGAACTCGACCACCGCATGCTGCTGCCGACCCTGAATCCGGTCGTGCACCTGGAAGAGTCGCCGAAGAGCGTCCGCGTCCGCTACAAGGACCGCGAATGGCTGTTCCCGCGCGACGACTGCTTCCTGTTGCCCATCGAAAACACCACCGCCGAACTGCTGGCCCGCTGGATCGCCCAGCGCTTGCAGGCCGACATCCGCCGCCTGCACGGCTATGAACCCGAAGTGCTGCGCGTGGAAGTCGAAGAGAACATTGGCCAGTCAGCCACCTGCGAGCTGCGTACCGGGCCGACGGGCTCGTAGCCAACCAGGCGACATCATGGGTGGCACGTCCCTCGGTACTCCGAGGGCGTGCGAGTCACTGACCACGCCCTCGGAGTACCGAAGGACGTGCCACCCGGATGCAACCTGCGTCAAGACGGCAGTTCGCCTGTCCACTCGAAATCGGCGATCACCGGCAGATGTTCCGAGCCCAGGTCCGGGCCGACCCAGCAGCGGCGACAGCGCCAGCCGGGGCCGCTCAGAATGTGGTCGATGCGGATGGCCGTGCGTCGGTTGCGATAGGTGTAGCCCCAGCCGCTGCCGGCCTGGGTCCAGGCATCGGGGTAGGGCGACCAGAACTCGTGGAAGACGGCGCTCTCATCAGTCATGTTGAAGTCGCCGGCGATGAGCAGCGGGCCATCCACCTGTCGCGCCCAGTCGCTGCCGGCGCGCGACTGCTGGCGGCGCTGCGCGGTGTTCGCTTCGAGTTTCTCGTAGCCGTGTTTCCAGTCATAGCGCACCGCCGCCAGGCTGCCGCGCGGCGTCTGCAAGTGCAAGT
Organism: Planctomycetia bacterium; assembly: GCA_016795185.1. GTDB lineage: Bacteria > Planctomycetota > Planctomycetia > Gemmatales > Gemmataceae > JAGVLI01. The sequence goes on from JAEUIF010000529.1 coordinate 4,628, forward strand.
TGATGACGTGCAGCTTCAACTGGCGGGTTTCGAGGACGTAGCGGCAGAAGTCGTGCTGCGCGGCCGGCGGTTCCTGCATCAACTCCGCCGAGAGGATGCGGAAGCGGGTCGCCAGGTAGAATTCGCCGTCGCGGCGCATCTCCCAGCCGTCGGACTCAAAGACGGTCTTCTCGTTGCGGCTGGTCCATTCCTGGAGTGCGACAATGTCCGGGTCGGTGTCGCGCAGCAGCCGGGCCAGGGCGGGCGCGTCGAGCCGCGTGCGGTCCGTATTGAGCGACAGCACCCGCACCGTGGGCCGCATCGGCGCACTCGCGAACAGGTTGCGCCAGGGTAGATTCAGGCCCATGATCGGGCCGACCACCAGCAGCAAACAGGCTAGCTGCACGCCGAGCAGCCGTCGTCGCCAGAGGAGCGCTGCCGGGATTAATACGACCAGCGGCAAGCCATACACCCAGCGCGGGCCGTACATCAGCACGGTCGCCGGCCACCAGACATCGCTGAAGAGCTTGAGCAGCAGCCAGGCCGTCACCACGCCGGCGGCATACATCCAGGTGAGCCAGCCGGTCAGCCGCTGCATGCCGTGCGGTTTTGCAGTGGTTGGCGACGATTCCAGAGTGGAAGTGAAGTTCAAAGGCAGTGCCTCCGCGCCGACGTTCGTAGTTCCGCCTTCAGGCGGTCGAGTCGCTTGCCGCCTGAAGGCGGAACTACGAACAAGAGTGCCAAAGCCAAAGTCATTTCTTGCTGGACCGCGCGACTTCCTCCGCCTGACGGAAGACGCGCAGCACGTTGCCGCCGAGAATCTTGTGAATCTGCTCGCGGGTGTAGCCCCGGTTCAGCAATTCCTGCGTGAGGTACGGGAAGCAGGAAACATCCTCCAGCTGTTTCGGAGCATAGGTGATGCCGTCGAAGTCCGATCCGAGGCCGACGTGATCGATGCCCGCTGTCTTGACGATGTGGTCAATATGATTGGCGACCACACGCACATCACCGACCGGGAACGGGTGCTCCTTTTGCCATTGCTCCAGTGCCAGCTGAAACTCGTTTTCGTTGGGATATTTGCCGCGCAGCTCGCGGGCGACGCGGTAAATCTCCTTCGAGGCCCGCGCGCCTTCGGGCGTCAGAAAGCCCGAGTAGAAATTGACCATGACCACCCCGCCGTTTTTCGCGGTCAGCTTCAGCACGTCG
>JAEUIF010000532.1 GCA_016795185.1 Planctomycetia bacterium
CACCACGAGTCCCGTCCCCTTTTCGCACAGACTCTATGACGATTCCCAGGTCGATCCGCAACTTCGTCCGTGGAGCGACGTCGTCCCTCGGCACGGGTGGAAAAAAGACTGGGCCGGCCCACCGCGAGGACGCTGCCCGCCTCGGGGTCAGAACCGGCCCAGACAGCACCACGATTGCACCTGGCCAGACGCCTGGTTCCAAAGACAGCGCCGCGGCAAGCCTGCGAGGAGTGTACTCCACTCCTCTTCCCCGAAAGTCTCAGGCTGATTCATCCACGGCCGTCAAGGCGCCTGGAGGTTGCAATCTTCCACCAGGATGCGCGGCCGCGCGGAGTTATTGTGAGATTTTTCCGGAAGGGAGGCACACTGGCCAGCCAGCGGCCAGTTCTGGGCAAGGAATGGTCAATGCCGGCGTGCGGCCCGGCACCCGGACAAACTCTCGTCGGAGCAATAATGCAGCGTCCAGGGAGTGGCTGCCTGAAGTACGTCGGGCTTTCCAGCCCGACACGTCGCGCCAGAGGCTGGCCGCGCCCGCACCACGACCACACTGGCCGCCGGCGCTGCGGGTCGGGCTGGAAAGCCCGACGTACTGCCGCCGGTCAGGCAAGCACTCCTGGGACTTTGCACGAAGCAACTCGATGCAGGCTTAGCGCGCCGGAAACATCGGCGGACTGAACGGCTGGTTGCCCGGCATGCGGTACAGGTCGAAGCCGACGATGCGCCACTGGCCGTCGGCTTCCTGCACCCAGCGCGACGCGCAGCGGAAGAACACGTCCGGGATGTCGCGGCCCTTGGGCTTCACCGTGAACTGAATGGTGGCGCTCGGCTTTTCGTTTCCGGAAGCCGGCTGGACTTTCGCGTCCCTGAAATCCCAGACCTCGATGCTGCCCAGTTCGCCGCTGCCCAGGTAGCGCTCGGCGACGGTGCGCAGCCGGGCCTTGTCCATCGGGCCGTAGCGAAACTCGTCGGAGACATGCTCGAAGAGGGCGTCGAGGTTGCGCGTCTGGATGGCGGCGGCCATGGCCTCGGTCTTGCGTTGCATCTGCCGCGCCGGCGATTCCGGGCCTAGTAACTGCCAGCCGATCCAGAGCAGCAGGAGCACGGCCACGACGGCTGCCGCATTGCGAAAGCGCACGTCGTCATTGCGCCGCCAGAGGAGCAATAGCACCGCCAGCGCGACTACCAGCAGCAAAAAAATCGGGCTGGTCCACATGGCTCGGGCTCCGACGGTGTTCGCGTTCGTAGTTCCGCCTTCAGGCGGTGGAGTCGCTCGCCGCCTGAAGGCGGAACTACGAACTTCCATACTTGCCACTTATGCTCCCACGACGTTCGGCGGCGCGATGTGCGGCCGGGTCGTTTTCGCTGGGGCCGCAGGCTTCACCGGCGCGGGAGCACGGAAGAACACGCAGGCAGTGACCACTAAACCCATCGCGGCGGCGAGGGCGGTACGGCGCACCGCCGCATCCTCGCCGAACAACAGAAAGAGACGCGACCAGCGGCTGGGGTTCGCGGCAGCGCCGTGCAGCCAGGGGGCGACCAGCACCAGGCTCACCAGCGCCGCCGCCAGCGCCAGGTTGACGCCGAACAGAAGCGAGACGGCGGAGGGCCGCATGCGAATCCGGCCAGTTTCCGGGGTGCTGGTCTTCATGGCTGCGGCTCCCGTCGATGGGGCTAAGCCGCAAGCGGAGCGCGGCTCAGCGTCGGTTCTTGGGCCAGAGGGCCGCGCCGTAGCGGGCGTCGGACCCCAGGTCCTCTTCGATGCGCAAGAGTTGATTGTACTTCGCGATCCGATCCGTGCGGCTGGCCGAGCCGGTCTTGATCTGTCCGGCATTCACGCCCACGGCGATGTCGGCGATGGTCACATCTTCCGTTTCGCCGCTGCGATGACTGATGATCGTCGTGAAACCGTGCCGCTTGGCCAGGTCGATAGCGTCGAGCGTTTCGGTCAGCGTACCGATCTGGTTGACCTTGACGAGAATGCTGTTGCCAGCCTGCTTGTCGATGCCTGCCTGCAAGCGCTGCACATTCGTGACATACAGGTCGTCGCCGACCAGCTGCACCTTTTGTCCGAGGGCGGCGGTCAGCTTCTGCCAGCCGGCCCAGTCGTCCTCGGCCAGCCCGTCCTCGATCGAGAGGATGGGCCATTTGCCGCACAGGGTCTTCCACAAATCTATCATCTCATCGGAGGTGGCGATGCGATCCGGCTGGCTTTTGAAGAAACAGTAGCCGGACTTGCCGTGCGCCTTGGCTTCCTCGAACAATTCGGTAGTGGCGGCATCCAGCGCAAAAGCCACCTGGTCGCCCAGCCGATAGCCGGCCTTCTCGACGGCCTGGGACAGCACTTCCAGCGCCTCGTCGCTGCTTTTCAGGTTCGGGGCGAAGCCGCCTTCGTCGCCGACGGCGGTGTTCAGGTGCTTGTCGTGCAGCACTTTCTTGAGGTGATGGAAGACCTCGGCGCCCATGCGCAGCGCGTCGCGGAACGACTGCGCCCCGATGGGCACGATCATGAACTCCTGGAAATCGACGTTGTTGTCGGCATGCTTGCCGCCGTTGAGGATGTTCATCAACGGCACCGGCAGGTACTTGGCGTTGGTGCCGCCGAGATAACGGTATAGGGGCAGGCCGAGCGAATTGGCGGCGGCGTGGGCCACGGCCAGCGAGACACCCAGCAGCGCGTTCGCGCCGAGCTTGGCCTTGTTCGGGGTGCCGTCGATGTAGAGCAGCAGGCGGTCAATGGCCAGCTGATCGACGGCGTTCAGGTCCGCCAGGCGCGGCGCGATGACGTCGTTGACGTTGTGGACGGCCTGCTGCACGCCCTTGCCGAGGTAGCGGGCCTTGTCGCCGTCGCGCAGCTCGACGGCTTCATGAGCGCCGGTGCTGGCTCCGGAGGGCACGGCAGCGGAGCCGGTAGCGCCGCTGGCGAGAATGACGTCCACTTCCAGGGTGGGGTTGCCGCGGCTGTCGAGGATTTCACGCGCGCGCACGCTCTGAATGTTGTGATCGGCGCTGGGGGGATTCACGAAGATATGGGTCATGAGTCCATCGTCCGTTGTCGGTGGTCCGTTGCCTCGGGGCGGTCGAGGATCAATCTATGACCGACGGGGACGACGGACAACGGACGGTGGACGAGGGAATAAAGGGGACTCCGGCGGGGGTCGTGGCAAAACCGCGGTCGAGTCCAGCTCAAGGGGTGTGGTGTCGCGTTCGAGGCGGTCGGGGGTAGCGTCAAGGTGCCGGAGTCCCCAGGGTACCGGGCCGCACGAGGACGCCCGCGTACCGCCGGGGGGGCGGCGGTCGCGGGCGTTTGGCAGCCGGGGGCGGCGTCCCTCCTCGCGCTCTCCTCCTGGAGCGCTCGACGCCGTTTCGGCGACCGCATCCGTGCGGCCTGTCTTGCCAGGTTGGCCCGTTTATGTTTGACAAGGGTATTATCGGTTCCTTGCCCACCCTGCTTGAGTTGCCTTCATAATTTCCTGCCTTGACCGGCGGCGGGTGGCTTTGCCTTACTCTTGCCGCACCAGGCCGCGCAGCACGCCCAGGTTGACGGCGTCCATCTCCGGGTTGCCGTCGGCTTCTTTCGGCGTTTCCAGGATCATCGGCCGGTTGCGGAAGCGCCGGTCGTTGACCAGCAGGCGAAACGCTTCCAGCCCGATCTCGCCCCGGCCGATGTGCGCGTGGCGGTCCACCCGGCTGCCGAACGGCTTGAGGCTGTCATTGACATGAAAGGCTCGCAAGCGGCTCAAACCGATGACACGGTCGAAGGCCCGCAGCGTCGCCCGATACTCGGCTTCTGGAAACAGTCCGTAGCCGGCGGCGAAGACATGGCAGGTATCGAAGCAGACGCCCAGGCGCTTCGGTTCCTTAACCAGCGCCAGGATGCGGCCGAG
>JAEUIF010000841.1 GCA_016795185.1 Planctomycetia bacterium
TGGCGCTCGATGAACGTGGTATCGACCTGGCCTTCGATGAAGGCGGAGTGGTTGAAGATTTCGCGGTGGATCGGGATGGTGGTTTTGATGCCCTCGACGATGAACTCGCCCAGGGCGCGGCGCATGGCCGCGAGGGATTCGGTGCGCGTCGGTTGATGCACCAGCAGCTTGGCCACCAGCGAATCGTAGGTCGGCGGCACCTTGTAGCCATGCACGACGTGACTGTCGACCCGGACCCCAGGCCCGCCTGGCAGTTGCCAGCGCGTGATGGTGCCGGGCGACGGGCGGAAGTCGGCGGCGGGGTCTTCGGCGTTGATCCGGCATTCGATCGCCGAGCCGCGTTGCACGATGTCCGACTGCACGAACGGCAGCGGTTCGCCCGCCGCGATCTTGATTTGCTGGCGGACGATGTCGATGCCAGTGACCAGTTCCGTCACCGGATGTTCGACCTGCACGCGGGCGTTGACCTCGATGAAGTAATAGCGGTTTTCCTTGTCCACGAGAAATTCGCAGGTGCCGGCGTTGTAGTAGCCGGCGGATTTGACGAGGCGCACCGCGGCCTTGCACATCTCCTCGCGGACCTTGCCCGGTAAGTTGGGCGACGGCGATTCCTCGACGAGTTTCTGATGGCGGCGCTGCAAGGAGCATTCGCGCTCCCAGAGGTGGACGACGTTGCCGTGCTGGTCGGCCAGGATCTGCACTTCGACGTGACGCGGTTGCTCGATGTATTTTTCCAGGTAAACGTCGCCGTTCTTGAAAGCCTTCTCGGCTTCCTGGCTGGCGGCGTGCAGACCGCTTTGCAGGGTGAGCGGGTTGCGGGCAACGCGCATGCCGCGCCCGCCGCCGCCGGCCGCTGCCTTGATCAGCACCGGGTAGCCGATCTCCTCGGCCAGGCGGGCGGCCTGCTCGTCGGTGGTGACCAGGCCCTCGCTGCCGGGCACCACGGGCACACCGGCTTTCTGGGCCAGCTTGCGCGCCTCGTTCTTGTTGCCGAGCATGCGCATGGCCTCGGCGGGCGGGCCGATGAACTCAATCTTGCAGTCGCGGCAGATCTGCGCGAAGCGGTCGTTCTCGGAGAGGAAGCCGTAGCCGGGATGAATGGCCTGGACGTTGGCGATTTCGGCGGCACTGATGATGCGCGGAATCTTGAGATAGCTTTCGGCGGCGTTGGCGGGGCCGATGCAGATTTTCTCGTCGGCCAGGTCCAGATAGGGAGCGCCGCGGTCGGCCTCGCTGTAGACCGCCACCACCTCGACGCCCAGGTCGCGGCAGGCCCGGATGACGCGCAAGGCGATCTCGCCGCGATTGGCTACCAGAATCCGTTGGAACATGCTCAAAGCGCCGTTGCGCCGCGAGCCGGCGGCGAGCGCTCGGAGGGAGCGCTCCCCTTCGGGTCGCGGCTAAACCGTGGGGTCGCGGCTAAACGATGAGAGTCGCGGCTAGCCACCCGTTGGGTCCACTCGGAACAGCACCTGGTTGTATTCGACCGGTTGCTGGTTCTCGACCAGGATTTCCGCGATGACGCCGGTGCAGTCGGCCGTGATCTCGGTGAACAGCTTCATGGCCTCGATCAGGCAGACGACCGTGGTCGGCGTCACCTTGGCGCCCTTGCGCACGTAGGTGTCGGCGTCGGGCTTCGGCTTGGAATAGAACGTACCCGGCGTCGGGCTCTTGATGTCAATCAGTTGCTTCTGCGGAGCGGCGGGGGCTTCCGCCTTGGGCGCTGCGGCCGGTGCAGCCGCAGCCGGCGCCGCGGCGGGCGCGGGCAGCGCGTACGCGGTCGGCGCGGGCATGACCAGGCCGCCGCGCGGGCCGCGCCGCAACCGGATGCGCTGGTCGCCTTCGCTCAGGTCGACTTCGCTCAGGTCGTGCTTGCCCATGAGCCGGATCAAGTACTTGACCGTCTGCACGTCGAAGGGGCGCGGCGTCTGGGACGAGTCGTCAGCCACCGGAACTCCTTGTAAAGCTGATGTCGTTTAGCCGCGAGCCAAAGGCGAGCGCTCCGGCCGGAGCGCTCGCCTT
>JAEUIF010000597.1 GCA_016795185.1 Planctomycetia bacterium
AAGCGCACGCCCGGATATTTGCCGAAGCGCATGGTTTCCGAATCGAAGAGCACCAGCGTCGAGGAACTCGACAGCGCGCCGGTACTCGTCGTGGCCGTGGCCCCCGCCGAACTCGTGGTCGTCAGCAAGGGCAGCGGCAACGGCGGGCGCTGCACGAACCAGAGCAAACCTTCGAGCCCGAACCACCACTGGCCAGGTGGAACCTCGAACTCGGCGACGACCGGCTCGACGGAATCCACCGGGCGCGGCTGGGGCAACTGCTGCAACGGCTCGGTCGGGCTACCGCTCGACGGCGGTAGGTCGCCCGGGGCCGGCGGTGGTTGATCCTGAGCGGCCTTTTCCATCAGGATAACATTCTCACCCGCCATCTCGGGCAGCATCTGCGGTATGCCGCCCTCTGCCGGCAGCAGTTGCGGCATGCCGACTGGCACTGGCTGCACGGGCACGGGCACGGTGATGGGCATCTCTGGACCGCGTCGGCCCGGCCGAAAGCGGTCATACCAGGAACGCCCGTCGCTGGGCATCTCGATCACGGGCGTCGCCACCGGCGGACGGCGCAGGCCGCCGCGCGGCGTCATCGGCTGGGAGACGCGCAGCACGGGTTGCGGCATCGGCGTCATGCCAGGCGGCGCGGTCCCGTAAGCGGGGACTGCCGGTTCGGGCCAGTGTTCCAGGACCGCCGGTTCGGACGGCCGAACGGACTCAGCCGGCGGCTCGCCAGGCGGGGCAGGTTCCGTTTGAGCCTGGGAGTAGCCGGCGAGCAACATACCGGCGCAGACGCCGATCCATCGATGGTTCATGAGATTCCCTCACCTGCCCCCGCCGCCCCGGTGGGGGCTGTGGGTTCGTGCGCGGGCCGCGAGCCAATAGGGTTTGGCCGCCTCTTAGCCGAAGCCGCCCCGGAACGCAAGGGCAAGTACCACCGCTTTTCAAAGCCGTGTACAGGTCAAAATCCCCGACCCAGTGCTTGACGATATTATTAGGTCTGTCTATCTTCTTGAATAAGTTATGACTAATTATTTAATTTAGGTTAAGCTAACAATCAGGAGCTGCAACGATGTCCCGACCAAATCCCACCGACCGTCCCGCTTTGACGCTCATGGAACTGGTGGTCGTGATTGCCATTCTCGCCCTGCTGGGCGGACTGGTGATTTCGATCCTGCCCAACCTGCTCAAGCGCACCCACCTGGCGAAATGCTCCGACACCATCGCCGCCCTCAATGCTGCCTGGATGCGGGCCTACGCGCTGAATGTCCGCTACCCCGACGGTTACGATTCCTTGCTGGCGGCCAGTGGCAGCGTGGATACCCGGTTGACCAGCGGCCTGACGGCTCAGCTGACCACGGGCAACCTGTCCGCGACGGACGTGACCGCGTTGCGTTCGGTCGGCATCACGCGCGTCGTGGACCTGGGTGTCGTCCCGGTTGGCGGCAGCGTCACCTACGACAGCGCGCCATTGGGCTCCGCCGGACGGGCGCTGGCGGCGGGCGGATCGGTTGCCCAATTGAACCTGACGGCGCACCTGGCGGCGGGCAATCCGCTCGGCCTCAAGCGCCACCTGGTCCGCCAGGCCGATGGCACCTTCGCGGACAACAGCGCCAATGTGCGTTACCTGGTCTTCGGCATTGGCCCGAACTGCACGGGGGTCGGAGCGGGCAAGCTAATTCAGGAAGCGCCGGTCCACTTCGCGGGGGACGACTCCATTAATCCATCCACGACCTACCAGCGTTATCTGGTGATCTTCTCGCTGACGACGAACCCGGCCGACAGTACGGTGCTCGCCGCGTTCGAGGCGGCGGCCGGCAACGACACGACCGGGCCGTCGAGCGCTGAAGGCCATATTCGCCAGTTCCACGACGCCACGAACACCGAAGGCTGATGCGGTTCGATCCGTCACGCAGAAAAAAAGAGAGCCACCTGCGGGGAAGCAGGTGGCTTGTTTTGGGGGAACGGTGAATTGGGTCCAGGCAAGAGTTAGATGGGGGACCGGGCCAGGACTTCCGTGTCGGCGGCCTCGGGCGGGGGAACCGTTGGCTGCCAGAAGTTGCTGACCCCATCCGATGACTGATTGGGTCGCCGGTAACTAAAGCAACCACCGTGCCCAAACCGGGCGCGCTCCCAGGGTGTCCGCCCTAAGTGTCCGATTCTCAGACAGTTAAAAAATCTCTCGGCCCGCAGGCCGTCGGGCCGTCCGAACCGTTGTTGAAAGAAGCGTCGGCAAAGGTTGTAAATCCCTCCATCGAACTTACACGAATAGTCCTGGAAATCTGCCAGCCGGGGAAACTGCGACGGCTGGGTCCGCTGGGTCCGCCACTTCGCCAAGCGGGAGCGTGGCGGAGCCAGCGATAACTACCATTGCGCCATTCCCTGGGTCCGCCACTCCGCCACGCGGGAGCGTGGCGGACCCAAGGTGATTTGGCGAAAAAAAGCACGCGGTCGGCGTCTACTTTTCGCTCACTGCCGCGAACCGGCGAGGCGGCCTGGCCCACAAAACAGTTGCCAAACCACCCGGCATCGGCGACAATTCTCCCAACCATTCCAAACAGGCACCGCCCATTCTCCGTGAGGATCGAGTCATCATGGGCCGTCACTTGCGTTTCGTTGTGCTGCTGGCCGTGCTGTTGCTGTTTCCCGCGCTGACCGACGCCCAGGTCGGCAAGCAGGCCAAGGTGGACCCCGAAAAGGTCCGCGCCAAACTGCTGCTGGCGCAGTACATCGAAGGCAAGCTCATCCGCATCGATCCCAAGGACAAGACCTTTACCTTCGCGCACACCATCGAAACCAAGTCGCCGAACGCCGAGGGGCAAAAAAAGCTCACCGCCGCCTACCAGGCGTTTAACCAGGCGCTGGCCAAGCGCAGCACGCCCCTGGCGGATTTGAAGAAGCTGCAAAAGGCCGGGATGGAGGCCGAGAAGGGCGCGTTCAACATTGAGGAAACGCAAGTTTCCTTCGAGCTGAAGGGGAACCCGACCTTCGTCGTGCGCACGCTGGTGCTGCCCAAGGGCGCGGACGGCAAGGTCCAGAAACTGACGCCGGCCGAGGAAAAGAAGCTCAAGGGCGACCCGAAGCAGCCTGGCTACAACATGGGGTACGCCGCGGATGTCGAGGACCTGAACCAGAAGCAGTGGGTCCGCGCCTACATCGACAAGCGCACCAAGGCCACGCCGGGCGAAAAGCCCTCGGACACCGTTCATCCCGCCACGATGCTGGTCATCATCCCCGATCCGCCGGTGGCGACTTCCTTCAAGATTCCGGGCGAGTAAACGAACGTTTGCATGGCGGGGCCGACGGCTCGCTGCACCCACGCAGCGGCCCGCCGGCCCCGTTCGTTGTCTGGTTCAGTGCGAGGACATTCCACATGAACAAGG
>JAEUIF010000612.1 GCA_016795185.1 Planctomycetia bacterium
CCGAGTACATGTCGATGACGGGTACTCAGGTCGGCGACCGGCCGAGCCTCGGCTCCTGGCTCTATTACGGGCTGGGCACCGAGAACAAGAACCTGCCCGGATTTGTGGTGCTGCTCGCGGGCGAGAACTTTGGCGGCTATCCCGCGTGGTCGAACGGCTTTCTGCCCGCGCGCTTCCAGGGGACGATGGTCAAGCCTGAAGGCATCCCGAACATCGCCATGCCGGGCAGCACGTCGGCGGACAACCGCCAGGCGCAGATCGATTTGCTCGGCGCGCTGAATCAACGGCACCTCGACCGGCACGACGGTCATTCGGAACTCGAAGCCCGCATCAAGTCCTACGAACTGGCCTTCCGCATGCAGAGCCATGCGCCGGAAGTCTTTGATCTCTCGCAGGAGAGCGAGGAGACGAAGAAGCTCTACGGCATGGATGTGAAAGAAAGCGCCGAGTATGGCAGCCATTGCCTGCTGGCCCGGCGCATGGTCGAACGGGGCATCCGCTTCGTGCAGCTGCGTTGCGGCGGCTGGGACGCGCACGGCGACCTGAAGAAGAACCACGACCCGCAGTGCAAGCGTGTCGATAAGCCGATCGCGGGCCTGCTCGCTGACCTGAAGCGCCACGGCCTGCTCGATTCGACGCTCGTCGTCTGGGGCGGCGAATTCGGCCGCACGCCGACGGCGGAGAACCCCGGCAGCCCATCGCCCGGCCGCGACCATTCACCGTCGGGCTATGCAATGTGGCTGGCGGGCGGCGGCGTCCAGGGCGGCCAGGCCATCGGCTTGACGGACCCTGTCGGCTACGCGGCCATCGAGAAGCCCATCCACCCCAACGACCTGCACGCGACGATTCTGCATGCCCTGGGCATCAACCAGAAGCACCTTTACTACCGCCATCACGGGCGCAAAGAGATGGTGACGGTCAACGGCGGCCAGGTGATTCGCGAAGTGTTTGGAGCGTAGCGCAGATGCAGGCGAGCGGTGGGCGCGAGCCCACTGTTTGAGAACAGCACGTTAGACAGGATTCTCAAACAGTGGGCTCACGCCCACCGCTCGCCTTTGAACGCCGGTGATGGTTGAAGGGATCTTCTCCAGTCTATCCAACTCCCGCGCCTTGCGTTCGCAGGGCAGCTTGCCGCTGCCACCGATACCCCGCGCATTTCTGGACCATCCTGCAAACTCGGACTGATGCGCAGCTTTCCCCAAGCCGATAGAAAAGGATGTAGACGGCCCCAAGAGCGTCTTACCCCCACCAGCCCCCTGCCGGCCGATTGCCCCGCGAGCAGCGAACCGGCGCGAGGTTGCGTGGTTTGGAGACCCCTGGATTATCCCGGTAGTTCCCGGCGCCTGCCCTGGGCGGAGTTTATCCGCGACCGGGGCGGAACCTGCGGACCGGCCGGCCTGCCCCGCCGCTTCGCGCGCCCGGCCTGCCGCGGGGCGGGGCAGCGTCAGGCCCTGGTTCGAGGTTCAGCCAGCTGGGCGCCGTGTGTGGAAAGGAGACCCGTTCGATGGTCCGGACTTGTTGGCAAGGGACGCTCGTGGCGCTGTCCTGGAGCGCGCTGGTCTGGGGGCAACCGCCCCTGCTGCCTCCGGCGGCGTCCACGAACAGCAGTGAAATCCTGACTCCGGTTCCGGCGGTGTCCGCCGAGCCGCTCAAGCATATGCCGGCCATCACCGGCGTCGATGGTCAGCCCGCCGCGGCCGAGCGCATCATCACCATCCAGGAGCCGGGCAAGCCGCCGATGCAGTGCCGGGTGCTCCGCGAATGGAAGATGTCGGACGGCAACCTGGCCCGCGAGGTCCAGTCGCTGGAAACCGGCGAAATCCTGACCCTCGTCGATGGCGGTTCGCTGGAAGACGCGCCGGAAGGCACTCCGTTCATCCGGCAGCAGGGCGGCCTGGCCAGCCGCATCATCCGCTGGGGCCGCGACCGGGAACGCCCGGCCTTCGCGCCCGCACCGCCGACCACCGCCGTGGCCACCGGCGCTGCGCCGGCGCCCACTGGCGTCAACCCGCGCCCGGCCGCGACCTCGACGGCCCAGGGTTGGTTCCCGGCCTTCGGCGGCAACGGCAATG
>JAEUIF010000616.1 GCA_016795185.1 Planctomycetia bacterium
CGCGGGGGGCGCCCCCCCGGGTGGGCCCCCCCCACCGGGGCCCGGGGCCACCCGGGGGCGGCCCCCCGCCGCTCGCCTTCCCGCTCTCCAACCGCTTTCCCCATTGCGAAGCGCGCCTGACCTGCGAGAATGGCGTCCAAGGTGGTTGTCGTGCCTGCCGCGGAGCGGTCGGGCCTGGACTGGTTGGGATCGCGGTCGCGAGTCGTCTTTACCGTTCAATCCAGTCTATTTTTTCGCCCCGGCAATCCAAATCCCTGGTTCCCCCGTCGTATGAGTGGAAGCATGAGCAAGCTTGGCACAAGTGTGTCTGCCCGACCCACCGGGGGCAGTGGTGTGGTCCCGTCCCCTGGGCAAACTCTGTTGCGCGCCTTCAACGAGTTGCGGGACGAACTGGTCAGCACGCTGCTGTTTCTGCTCGGCAACGCTGAAGACGCCCAGGACGCCGCTCAGGAAGCTTTCCTGAAATGCTGGCGCACCCAGGACACCCTGGGAGACGTACAGAACCTGCGGGCCTGGATCTTTCGCGTGGCCCTGAACACGGCCAAGGACCACCAGCGCAGCGCCTGGAACCGTCGCTCGCGGCCCTTGCTGGGAGAAGCCTCCATGATCCTCGATTCCCATACCGCCCCGGCGAACTTGCTGGAGCACAAGGAATCGCTGGATCGCCTGCGGCAAGCCATCCACGGCCTGCGGCAGGAGGAGAAAGAGGTCTTCCTGCTGCGTCAGAACGGCGACCTGACCTACGAGCAGATCGCCGAATTGCGCAACAGCCCGGTGGGCACCGTCAAGACGCAGATGCGCAGCGCCCTCCACAAGCTTCGCAAAGTGCTGGCCCCCACTTAAAGAACAAATGCCGCCGCACGCGGTAAGCGGTTTTGGATCGCACGGGAGACGACCATGAGCCGGTGTAGCCATTACCAGTCGCACGCACTGGACCACCTTTACGGGCTGCTCGACGCCGAAGAGAGCCTGACGCTGATCGAGCACGTCGGCCAGTGCGAGGATTGCCGCGCCGCGCTCCTGAAAGCCGACCTGCACAAGAAGCTGCTGACGGCGGCTTCCAAGCCGGAGTTCGCCGGCGTGCGGTTCGACGTGCCCTCGGAGCAAGAACTGCAAACCGTGCGTTTCCCCAGCCGGCCGGCGGCCGTCCGCCAGCTGAACTGGCGGCGCTATGCTGCGGCGGCAGCCATCCTGCTGGCCGTCAGCGCCGTGGGCATTCCCAGCAGCATCTACCTCTTTGGCCAGCACCAGGCCAACCAGGCTTACGTCCAGGCGCACAAGGAACTCGACGAACTGGCCCGCAAGGAACGCCAGCTCATCAAGGACCAGGACGCCCTGCTCGTCCGCGCCGGCGACGACTACAAGGCCGCGCAGCGCGCTCTGACCAATCTGGAAACTGACCAGGCCAAGGCGCTCAACACGGCACACGACGCCATCTTCAAGAACAACATGGTGATGGTCGTCAAGGGGCCGGAAGCGGTCCGCCTGGGTGAGGAAACGACCTACGTCATCGAGACGCGGGCCTTCGACACCAAGGCCGGACCGGGCAAGCCGGTGCCGGTCAAGCTCGACGCCGTCGTCCGCGACCAGACCACTAACCGCGTGGTCTTCGAGCAGAAGGGGATCGCCAGCCAGGGCGTCACCCAGCTGGTACTGGCCCCGGAAGTCACCCTGAAGGGCGGCAGCGGCCTGGCCCTCGAACTCGTGGCCCACGGCGCGGACGGCGTGCGCGGCGAACTGACCGAGCGTCTCGCCCTGGCCCGTGCTTCCTACGTCACGCACCTGTATACCGATAAGCCGATCTATCAACCTGGCGAGACGGTGCGCTGGCGCTCGCTGACCCTGGACCGCTTCACGCTGAAGCCGGCCGCCGAGGAACTGCGCCTGCAAATCAAGCTCACCGGCCCGCTGGGCAACAAGATCCTGGAAACCGAGCACGCCGCCCGCATCGTCGATACGGTCGGCCGCGAATGGCTGGGGCCGGACAAGAAGCCGCTGCGCGGCATTGCCGCCGGCGAATGGCAGATTCCGACCGACTTTAGCGGCGGCGACTACTTCCTCGAAGTCAAGGACGCCGTCGGCCGCTTCCCGACCGAGCGCCGCAAGTTCGTCGTCAACAAGTACCAGGCGCCCCGGCTGAACAAGGAAGTGAAGTTCGACAAGGAATCCTACGGCCCGCGCGGCACGGTAACGGCCAGCGTCAAGGTCGCCCGCGCCGAGGGCGGCGCGCCGGTGGCCAACCGCGACGTGTTCGCCGTCGTGCAGATCGACGGCAAGTTCTACAACGCCCGGGGCGAGCAGGTCAACGACGAGGACGCCGCCAAGATCAGGGCCACGACCGACGAGACCGGCGCTGCCACGATCCGCTACACGCTGCCCGCCGAGATGGACAAGGGCGACGCCACCCTGGGCTTGCAGTTCAACGACGGGGCGAACTTCGAGGCCATGTCCCGGCCGTTCAACGTCGTCGTCAACAAGCTTCAGCTGGAGTTCTTCCCCGAAGGCGGCGACCTGATCGCCGGCGTGCCGAACCGCATCTACTTCCAGGCCCGCACCATGCTCGACAAGCCCGCCACGGTCGGCAAGGCCGTGCTCGTGGACGAAACGGGCAAGGTCGTGGCCGACAACCTGGCCACGCTCAACCACCCGGTGGGCAAGGACGAACCCGCGCTGAATCAGGGTCTGAATCAGGGTATGGGCAAGTTCGCCTTCACGCCGCAGGCCGGCAAGAAGTACGCACTGAAGGTCGTCGAACCCGCCGGGATCAAGGCCCAGTTCGCCCTGCCGGCCGTGGTGTCCGACGGCGTCGCCCTGCAAGTGCCGTCCGCCGTCACCAGTGAGCAGGAACCGATCAAGATCGAGGTGCGCAGCGCCGGCAAGGACCGCGAACTGCTGGTGGGCGCTTATTGCCGCGGCCGGTTGCTGGGCTTCCACGAACTGACCGCGAAGAACGGCCAGGCCGCTTCGCTCAGCATCAAGCCCGCCAAAGACGTGGGTGGTGTGTATCGCGTCACGGTCTTCGAGAAGCTCGCCGCCGGCAACGGTCGGCAGCAGCTCAAGCCCGTGGCCGAGCGTCTGGTCTATCGGATGCCCGCGGAACGGCTGAACCTGTGGGTCAAGTACCCGGACGACCACAGCCAGCGCGTCTTCGCGCCGGGCACCAAGGTCAACCTGCAACTGCTCGCCAATAGCGAGACCGGCTCGCCCGCCCCGGCGGTGGTCCTGGTCGGCATCGTCGATAAGAGCGTCATCAAGATGGCCGATGAGCGCACGGCACGCGCCATGCCGACGCACTTCTTGCTGACCAGCGAGGTGCGCCGCGCCGAGGACCTGGAGTTCGCCGACATCCTCCTGAGCGACCATGCCCAGGCGACCGAGGCCCTCGACCTGCTGCTGGGCACCCAGGGCTGGCGGCGCTTCCTGGAATCCGACCCTAGCCGGATGCCCGGCAAGAACCAGCCATTGAACGCCGAGGAAATGCGCTGCAACGCCGCCGACGTGGACCGCCTGCTCGTGGCGCTGGGCAAGTCCAGCATCGACCAGCAACGGGCCTCCGATACGTTCGCCCTGCGGCAGCAGCAGATCATCGACAGCTTCGGGCCGAAGTTCGAGAACGTGCAGGCCCAGTTGCTGCAAACCGCCGAAACGCTCGAAAACGCCCGCGAAGGCCGCGAGTTCGACGTACAGAAGAACGGCCTCCGCGACCAGACCGACCAGGCCCGCGCCGCGTCGATTGCGGCCCTGACCAAGCTGCGTCAGTACGACGACTGGAACGCCACCATCCGCTCCCGGTTGCTGCTGGCGTTCGGCCTGATCCTGCTGCTGGCAGGAGCCGGCAGCCTGCTGGTCGGCA
>JAEUIF010000648.1 GCA_016795185.1 Planctomycetia bacterium
TGCGGCTGACATCGACGAGGAAGTTGCCTTCGAGAAACTTCCGCCCCAGGATGGCCGGAAAGCACATCGAGCAGCGGTTGGTGATGGTCAGCTGGATGGTCCGCGTCACGTTGCCCAGCCGGATACGAGTCTCGATCAGCGGGCGCTGTTCCTTCATTCCGTTGGAATTGCTCACCACCACCATGCGCAGTACCTTCGCGCGCACCACTTTGACGCGCTCCGGGTGCTTACGATACAGGGCCAGCCGCAACTCGGCCACCGTGCCGTCCGCTTCTTGATGCAACTCGTAGCTGCTCACATCCAGGGCGCTGGTGCGTGCTCCGGTATCGACCTTGACCCGGACCTTGCGCAAGCGCCAGTCCGGGAAATCGACCAGTTCCTTCCAGCCGATGAGTTGCGGAGCAGGTTTCGCTTTCGCCATCCGGGGGTGCCTTTCGCGGTGTAGGTCAGGCTCTCCAGCCTGACGGCAGCGCCCGCGACTCGCGGTTCCAGAACATTCGTAGGGTCCGCTGTGCGGACCACCAGCCCGCGGTCATTCGGTACAACGGTCCGCACAGCGGACCCTACAAGATGTTTGTGTGCCTCACGAACGCCGTCGCCGCAACTCGCGATACTGAAAATATCCCAGCAGCCCGATGACCACCACCGCCGCGACGCCGCCCAGCACCAGTTTGTGCCGTTCGGGCAAAATGCTCGGTGGCGTTTGTGCGGCGGGCGGTTGCGGCCGGTTTTCGAGTAGCGTGCGGCGGTGCGCTCGCAGTTCGGTCGAATCCCAGTTGCGCGGATCGACGCATTCCTCCAGCACCTTGTACGCCTCGTTGATGTACTCCGGCCCCTGCGCGTTGAGCAGTTCGCCATACTGCCAGTACAGCCGCGTGTCGAGTGGTTGCCAGAGACAGAGTTGCTGCACGATGGCCAGCGCATCCTTGGGCAGTTTTTCCTTCTCGGCGGGCGCCAGTGCCCCTGCTTCGTACTGGCCGCCCGCGCCGACGAATCGCACCGGCGCATCCGCCGAGCCGAAGATCGCATCCACGCCCTCGTGCTGTCGTCGGCCGCCGCCCGGTTGATTGGCTTCGGCCTGACGGCGCAGCAGCTGGCGCAGCTGATAGTTTTCCACCTGGCGATAGAACTTCAGCTGTTCGGGCGTCAGGCCGGGCCAAATCTCCGGCCAGTGGTCGCGAGCCTGCTGCAAGTAACCAGGCGCACGCTCCATCTGCCCGGCCAGCTGATAGGCCGTCGCCAGGTTGGACAGCACCATGAAGTTGCCGCGCTGCTCGCCGCGCGCCAGCGGATCGAGCAACTGCACCGCTTCGGTGTACTTGCCGGTCCAGATGAGGTAGGCGCTGAGGTTGATCTGGTCGTTGACCGTGGCGCTGTCAGCGAAGACCTTGCCTTGCAGCGCGGCGATCTTCTTCAGGATTTCCTGCCGTTTCTGCTCGACCTCTTTCGACAGCAACTTGTCGGCGAGCAGCCCGCGCTGGGCGTCGAGCGCGCCCTTGAACAGTTCGTAGGGCAGCGGCTTGACCTCGTCCTTCGTCACCAGCGGGCCGATGGGCTGGTCGGCGGGATTGTCGGAGGCGAGGTAGACCCCGGCGCGCGCCCCGCCGGACAAGGTACCACAGGCCAGCAACAGCGCGCTGATCAGGATGCGTCGCATGGCGGATTCCTCGTTTCCGGGCCTTCGTCCTCGGGTTCCCGCGAATGCAGCCAGGCCAGGACTTCGGGGGTGACGTCACAGCCGCCGCACAGGTTGTTGAACAGCGTCAACGGCGTCCAGACCACGCCCCAGAGCAACCCCCACCAGCCGCAGCAGAACGACAGCAGGCTATACGGCAAGCCGCGCACCAAGCCCCAGTCGTCGCCGCGGAGGAAGTAAATGACGCTGGGCCGCCGGGTGGAAACCACGAGGAGGGAGAGGCAATACTCGTAGTAGACGAACCGTCCTCCGGACTCGATTTCGCGCTCGATTTCCGGCAGCGTCAGGTGTTCGATGCCTCGGATCATCATGCGGCGGCAAACCGGGCCAGGCTGGTCATCCCCTGTATTTTAGGAGCTTGCGGCCCGTTGCCCAAGGTCAGCCGGTGCTGCCCTATCGATGAAAGCCGACAAGCCGGGAGGGGCGACGGAGTTTATCCGTCGCCCCTCCCGGCTTGTTGCTCGCAAAGCCTGTTGTCGGAATTGTCGATCGCTGTTCCGGGCGAGCGGCGGGCCGTGAGCCCGCTGTTGGTGGCGTCTGTGGCTGGCTGTTCCAACAGCGGGCTCACGCCCGCCGCTCGCCAAGTAGCGATATGCGACCGCGTCCCGGCGCTAGCCCGCAACCCCCGGCGCGACGGGCTCCGGAGTCGCCGGCTCCGGTTCGGGGTCGCCTGTCACCACGAAGACGCCCTCGCTGGTCAGGGCCAGGGTGTGCTCGACATGGGCGCTGGGCAGACCGTCCTTGGTGACGACGGTCCAGTGGTCGCCCAGCGTGATCGTGTCGGCCTTGCCCATGTTCACCATTGGCTCGACAGCGAGGACCAAGCCTTCCACCAGGCGGAAGTCGTGCTTCTTGAGTTCCTTGCTGACGAAGTTGGGCACCTGCGGGTTCTCGTGCATCACCCGGCCGATGCCGTGGCCGACGTACTGCTCGACCACGCTGAAGCCGGCCGATTCCGCGTGCCGCTGCATCTTCCAGGCCACCTCGGACCAGTAACGGCACTTGCCCAGCTCGACCATCGCGATTTTGAGCACTTCCTGGGCGACGCGCACCAACCGCTGCCGTTCAGCGCTGGCGTTGCCGACCGGGATGGTGACGGCGGCGTCGGCGCACCAGCCGTTGAGCTTGCAGGCCGTGTCGATCTTCAAAAGATCGCCGTCGCGAATCTCACGCGGGCCGGGGATGCCGTGGACCACCTGCTCGTTGATTGAAATGCAGGTCACGGCGGGGAAGGGCACCTTCGGACCGGGATAGCCCTTGAAGAGCGGTATGGCCCCGTGGCGGGCGTAGATGGCTTCCACGGCACGGTCGATCTCGATGGTGCGCGTGCCCGGCTTCGCCATGCTGCGGCACAGGCGCAGCGCCTCGGACACCAGCTTGCCGGCCTCGCGCATCAGGCCGATTTCGCGTTTCGATTTCAGTTCCGGCAGTTGCAGCTTCCGTAACAAGCGCTTCCCCCTCTCCGTGCAAGTAGGTCAGGCTTTCGAGCCTGACGGTCAGGCTGGAAAGCCTGACCTACTCTGCCTGTCAGGCTGGGAAGCCTGACCTACCCTGCTGCTCTACGTCGGCTTTGCGGACGGTTGTTCGCGGATGGCCTTCAAAATGCTTTGATAGATAGCTTCGATGTCGCCCTGGCCCTGGATTTCCCTTTCGACGCCCTGCTTCAAATAGTAAGGCTTCAACTCCAGGGTCATGTCGCGGTATTCGCGGAGGCGCTTGCGAATCTTGTCCTCGCGGTCGTCGTCGCGCAGCACCAGCGGGGTGCCGCACACGTCGCACTTGCCGGGTTCTTTTTTGGGTGGATTGCTGACGATGTGATAGGGCGTCTGGTCCTTCGGGCAGATGCGTCGACCGCTGCCGCGCCGGACGATCTCCTCGTCCTCCACGTTCAGGAAGACGACGGCCTCGATGTTCAGGCCGAGTTCCCGCAACAGTTCGTCGAGAAACGCCGCCTGAGCAGCAGTACGCGGATAACCGTCAAAGACAAACTGTTCCGAACGCTCCGACCTCAACCGCTCCGCCACGACTTCGTTGACCAGTTCGTCGGGCACCAGCTGAGCCGTATCGAGGAAAGGGGCTGCTTTTCTGCCGGCCGCCGTGCCCAGCTTCTTGGCGGTCCGAAGCATGTCGCCGGTGGCGATGTGCGCCAGGCCCAGCCGCTGGGACAGAAGTTTCGCCTGCGTGCCCTTACCGCTGCCGGGTGGACCAATGAGGAGCAAACGCATGGCAGGCATCCTGGGGTGAGCAATCGCCGCTGGCTACACTGAACATTCTCGACAACGACACCAAGCCTTGCAAGGGCATGCTAGTTATATGAAACGGAAACGGGGCGTCCGCCTCCGTCGATCGTACCGGCCAACCGGAATCGCGACGAATGCGGACGCCCCACACGCGGACACGCCGCTGGCAGCTCCGCGCCCCGGAGGCTGGCGAAACCGCGAGCGGCTTGCGGAAATGGCTCAGTCTTCGGTCAAGCCCGGATAGTTGCGCATGACCAGGTGACTGTTGATCTTCTGCACCAGGTCCAGGGCCACGCTGATGACGATCAGCAGGCCGGTGCCGCCGTAGAAGCTGGCGACCTGATAAGGAATCTCCATGCCCGCCTGGATGACGCTGGGAATCACGGCGACCACGGCCAGGAACGCCGCCCCGACGTAGGTGATACGCATCATCACCCGTTCCAGGTAGTCGGCGGTCCGCTTGCCCGGCCGATAGCCGGGGATGAAGCTGCCGTAGTCCTTCAGGTTGTTCGCCATGTCCTTCGGGTTGAAGACGATGGAGGTCCAGAAGTAGCAGAAGAAGTAAATCAGCGCGATGTAAAAGACGTTGTAGACGTAGCCCTGGCGGGCGAAGGCATCGGCCAGGAACTGCATGGCGTTGCTGCCCGACCAGCCGGCGAGGGTCTGGAAGGTCAGCAGGGGCAGCATGAGCAAGCTGCTGGCGAAGATCACCGGCATGACGCCCGCCTGATTGACGCGGAGCGGCAGGAACTGGCGGGTGCCGCCATAGACGCGCCGGCCGCGGACGTGCTTGGCCGACTGCGTGGGGATGCGCCGCTGGGCCTTGGTGATGGCGATGACGCCAACCACCACGCCGACGAACAAGGCGATCAGCACCAAGAGCTTCTCGAAGCTGATGTCCGCGCCGCCGGAGCCGCCCAGCTGCCAGATGGAGCTTTTCAGCGCGCCGGTGGTCGAATCGAAGATCAGTTCGCGCGTGGCGTCCGGGATGCGGCAGACGATGCCGGCCATGATGATGAGGCTGATGCCGTTGCCGATGCCGTACTCGTCGATCTGCTCGCCCAGCCACATCAGGAAGATGGTGCCGGCGGTCATCGTGACCACGGAGGTCATGCCGTAGAACCAGAAGTGCCAGCCGGTCGCGTAGCCATAGGCCGCCAGGCCGGGGCCGCCCTGGTCTTCGGGCTTCATGATGTGGTTGACCCAGAAGAACGCCTGCAACATGCAGATAAGGACGGTGGCGTAGCGGGTGTACTCGTTGATCTTCTTCCGGCCGCTCTCGCCTTCCTTCTGGAGCTTCTCCAGCGGCGGATAGATGTTGGCGAGCAGCTGGAAGATAATTGAGGCGGAGATGTAGGGCATGACGCCCAGGCCGAAGATGCAGCTCTGGCTCAGCGTGCCACCGGAGAACATCGAGACGAAGCCGAGCAGCTGGCCCAGCGCGCCCTGGCCGGCACCCATCTTCTCGGCCAGGCGCTGCGCGTCGATGATCGGCAGCGGAATGTGAAAGCCGACGCGGTAGACGATCAGGAACAGGGCGGTAATCAGGATCTTCCGGCTGAGCTCCGGAATCTTGAAGATCGTAATCAGCTTGTGCATGAATCGCCCCAGTACGAAAGGGGCGAGCGGGAGGCGTCCGTCTCCATCGGAGCATCCTACTCCCCTCGCCCCTGGCGGGAGAGGGGTTGGGGTGAGGGGTATGGCTAGAGCAGCGTCCCCCACACCCCAACCCCACGCCCGCCAGGGGCGCGGGG
>JAEUIF010000679.1 GCA_016795185.1 Planctomycetia bacterium
TGGGCGGGCAGCGAGGTGGGTGTGGACTGGATGACGGCACTGTATTCTTCCACGGCCTTCGCGTAGCGGCGCTGCTTCAATTGCTCGTCGCCGCGCTTCAGGGCCGCGCCGGCGTTGACGACGCGCACCTTGACCTTCACCACGGCCTCGGGCTTGTTCGCCGCGCGGGCCGCTTCCAGCACCACATCGAGTTCGCCCTCCGCATCGGCGGCGGCGGTCACGCGCACCGCGCCCGCCGCCACGTCTGGCCCTAATTCCACGACTGGCGCGGTGAGCTTGCCGGGCGGCCCCTGGAACGCAAGCCGCACCGGGCCCTGGAAGCCGTCGCGGTCCAGTTGCACGAGGAAGGTCCGTCCTTCGCCGGCTGCCAGCGTCCAGGAAGCGGTCGGCGTTTCGAGCTTCAGCACCGGCTGGCGCACGGCGATGGTCAGGCTACCCGGCGTCAGCGGCACGGCCTCGCCGTCGAGCTTGGCCGTCAACGGCACCGCGCCCGGAGATCGCGCCGGCGCGGAGGCATCCGCCTGCCAGTCCAGCACCAGTTCGGTCGCTTGCGGGGCGAGCACGATGGGCTTGCCCTGGTTGACCTGCACGCCCTGGGGTAACTCGGCCAGCTGCAACTCGACCGGCCCAGCCTGTATGCCGCGCCGCTCGACGGGATAGCGGATGACTTGCTTGACTCCACCCGCCGTCAGCAGGGTTTCCTGGACGCCCTGGAGACGCAGCCCCAGCGGTTCCGTTGGCTCGACCTTCGTGGGCGGTTCGACCTTTGTCGGACGAGTTGCGGGCAATGTTGGCGTCGGGCTCAGTGCTGTCGCCGGTGTGGTTGCTTCGGCAACCTGCATCGTGGACGGTGTCCGGCTAGTCAAGCCGAAGTACAGCGCCGCTGCCGTGGCGAGTGCGAGGCCGCCGAGCGTGACGAACAGCAGCAAGGGCGAACGTCGCCGACGTTCCACGGCGCGCAGGCCAGTGCCGTCGGGCGCGGAACGCCGTTCGACCAGGGTCTTTGGCGGCGGCGGGCGCGTTTCCACTTGGCTGGAAGCAGGAACAGGCGGCGCGGCCAGGGTTTCCAGGTCATCGTCGCCCGCGGGCGGCAGGGTCGCGCCGGGGGCGGCCTTCACCTGGGTGCGCGGCGGCTGGAAGACCTCCTGACAGTGCGGGCAGCGCAGCCGTCGGCCGCTGGCCGCGCCGCGCACCGTCAGCCGTTTGCCGCAGCCGGGGCATACTGCCGTCGCGGTCTTCGTCGCGGCGGCGTTGCCGACGGGCGTGGGCGCGGCGCCAGCGGCTGGGACGCGCGGCGCGGTCTGAAGTGCGGCCGGGGTTTGCAGGGCCTCCAGCACCGCCTGCGCGAAGGCCTGACACGAAGGGTAGCGCTCGTCCGGCTGCTTGGCCAGCCCGCGCGCCACGCAGCGCGAAAGCGCCGGCGGCACGCCCGGCGTCAGTTCGTGCAGCACCGGCGGCTGCTGCGTCATGTGCAAGGCAATGACGACGGCGGCGGGCCCCTCAAACGGCCGGCGGCCCGCCAGCAACTCGAAGGTCATCACCGCGAGGGCGTACTGGTCCACCCGGCCGTCGTAGGGCTGCTCCTGGAGTTGTTCGGGCGACATGTAGTGCGGCGTGCCCACCACCGCGCCGGTGCCGGTCAGCAAGGTCTTGCTCTCGGCTAGAATCTTGGCGATGCCGAAATCGCTCAGGCAGATGTTGCCCGATTCGTCGAGCAGCACGTTTTCCGGCTTCACGTCGCGATGGACGTAGCCCTTGGCGTGGATGTAGTCGAGGGCGTCCGCCACGTCTTCCAGCCAGCGCGCCAGGTCGTTAGGCCGGACGGCGCGGGTCGGGCCATTGGCGTCGGGCTGACAGCGGTCGCGGAGTGTGCCGCCGGACAGGTACTGCATGACGGCGAAGGCCAGGCCGTCGTGCTCGCCCACATCCAGCACCTTGACGATATGCGGGTGCGATAGCTGCACCAGCGAGCGGATTTCGCGGGTGAAGCGCCCGGCGAACCGCGCATCCTCCAGCATGGAGCGCCGGGGCACCTTGATGATCACATCGGTTTCGAGGTTGCGGTCCCAGGCGCGGTAGACCACGCCCATGCCGCCCTCGCCCAGCCGGTTCGCGACCTCGTAGCGACCGCTGGACAGCGTCAAACCGACCCAGTCTTTGCCCGGCGTGGCCATGCGCGGCGGTCCCGTCGTTCCGTGCTGAAGCCGATGTCCAGCATCAGGCTACCACGGCAGGCCCGGAAAGGCCACTGGCGGAGCAGCCGAGCGACCGTAGGTCAGGCTTTCCAGCCTGACACGACCACCCGGGTCAGGCTGGAAAGCCTGACCTGCAAAATTCCGCTGCTGCCGGCGTCGATGGGAAGGAAATGGTATCTAGTGCATCGTCAAATAGGATGTTGCCCGAAGGAATGCTGGGTGGCACGTCC
>JAEUIF010000680.1 GCA_016795185.1 Planctomycetia bacterium
GGACGTGCCACCCAAGTAAAGCCTTGCGCAACAGGTCGCTTGATTTTGCACTAGCGCCCCTGGCTACACCATGCCGCCCCTCCGGGGCTGAACGGATTGTGGGCTGTGTCGTCATTCCGCGGCGGGTGCTGCGATCGGAGAGTTCGTTTGCTTGTCCCGCGAATCGGCCAGTCCTTGGGGCACGGCCAGATGCACCATGCCGAGCAGCAAGATCAGGCCGAGCAACAGGGCCCATTTCACCAGGCCGACGCGCCGCTGAAAACGCCGTTCGACCGTGGGGTCGGCGGCCACTTCCTCCAGGAAACGCACACGGCGGTCGATGGTTGAATGCTGCCAGGATTGCAGGAAGCCGGGGCGGGAACGGCTGATGCCGTTCAGAATGGCCACCCGCTCCAGGGCCTGGATGAAAATTTGAATGCCGGTCGGGCACAGGTCGCGGCCCGTGGTCGGCACCGTGCCCTCGTCGTGCCCCGAGCAGTCCGGCCGCCCGCACGACACCGCCCGGCAGCCGTACAGGTCCGCTTGCCGTTCGCAGCGGCGCGACAGGAAGCCGAACACCAGGAAAATGTAGGCGCCCAGCGAGCCGAGGAAGAACGGCATCTGTAAATAGTTCTCACCGTCGGCCTTCTCCGGCCAGACCAGCTGCAAGCCGCCGACCAGCACGGCCATGCTCAGAATGAAGAACGTCAGGTAGTACGGCATGTGCTGGTGCTTGACGTGCCCCGCTTCGTGGCCGAAAACCGCTTCCACCTCGTCGGGCGTCAGTTCCTCCAGCAGGCGGTCGCTCAGCACCACGTAGCGCAGCCAGGGCACGATGCCCACCACCAGGGCGTTCGCCACGCCGTTGTGCGTGTTCCAGAGCATGATGTCGCTGCACCGAAAGCGCAGCCGGGCGGCGACCGCTTCCAGTCGGCGGCGCATCTCCCCGTTCGGCAGGCTACGCAGGCCGAGCACCAGCCGAAGGATCCAGGGGAGAAAGGCGATCATCACGACCAGCAGCAGCGGCGCGCTGTACTGCATCCAGCCGGACTCGAAGACGCCCGGCCAGGTGCGGATGGTGCCCAGCATCACCACGACGAGGAAGACCGGCACGAACACCAGCGCCAGGTACTGGCGCAGATGGAAGCCGACGTAGTCCCGGCGCGACCAGTAGGGCCGCAGGTTCAGCAGCGGGTGAGCGGTGTCGTGGAAGGCACGTTCGGCGTCGTAGAACAGGCACCACGACAGGACCAGCGCCAGGACGATCGGGCTCAGCACCACGAATTCCGCGCCGGGCAACAGCCAGCGCGTTTGTTCGTCGACCGGAAGCGCGCAGAACTGATGCACGGCCCAGCCCCAACCGCAGGCATAGAGGGCCACGCCGAAGAAGAAGAACAGGCTCAGCAGGTGGAGAAAGCGGGCGCGGCTGTAGGAACGCAGGATGGTTTCGCGCCGGCTCGGATCGAACAGCAGCCGCCGCCGGGCGCGTCGCGAAATCCAGGCAGCGCCGACGACCACCAGGGACATCACCGCCAGCGACAGCAAGCTGGACCACCGCACGCCCTGTTCGGCCTCGGCCCAGCCAAACGGCGGTTCGGGCCAGGATGTCGTCAGGCAGGCCAGGTACAGCAGCAGCAGCAACAGCAACGGCATACGGTCCCGT
>JAEUIF010000700.1 GCA_016795185.1 Planctomycetia bacterium
TACATCCACAACAACCCAGTCAAACACGGCTACGTTCAGAAATGGCAGGAATGGCCCTATTCCAGCGCCTCTTGGTATCTGGCTCAGAAAGGCCGCGACTGGCTAGTCGCCGTGTGGAAAGACTACCCGCTGTACGACTACGGAGAAGATTGGGACATCTTCTGACACCGTGCCCAGCTAAGATTTGGTTCCGTCAACACTCCGCTCGGCGTTCGTAGTTCCGCCTTCAGGCGGTCGAGCGACTCGCCGCCTGAAGGCGGAACTACGAACGCGAACTACAGAACGACTATGATCCCGACTGTCCACTGGTCAACGCCGCCTAAAGGCGGAACTACGAACAATTAGGAACCTACCATGAAGCTCAACCGCCGTCAGTTCCTGCGGGCCGCCGGGGTGTCGCTGGCCTTGCCGGTGCTCGAATCGCTGTCGCCGGCGCAGGGCGCGGTCAAACCGCGCCGCCGCATGGTCTGCATCTGCTCGCCGCTCGGCTTGCAACCCGCGTACTTCTTCCCGCAGCAAGCGGGTAAAGATTACGCGCTGTCGCCGTACCTGGAAGTCATCAAGGAGTACCGCAACGATTTCACGGTCGTCTCGGGGCTAGCGCACCCGAACGTCGGGCCGACGCACGATTCGCACTACTCCTTCCTGACCGCCGCGCCACATCCGGAACGCCGCGCCGGCTTCCGCAACAGCATCTCGCTCGACCAGTTCGCGGCGGATCATCTGCGCGGCCAGACGCGCTACGCCACGCTGTCGCTGGGCGAAAGCCCGCTGTCGTGGACGCGCAGCGGCGCGCCGGTGCCCGTGGACCATTTCCCGTCCACGGTCTTCGCCCGCCTGTTCCTCGAAGGCCGGCCCGAAGAGGTGCAGGCCCAGGCCCGCCGGCTGCGCGACGGTCAGAGCATCCTCGACACGGTGCGCGACCAGGCCAAAAAGCTCCAGCCGAATCTCACCGGCCACGACCGTGAAAAGCTCGACGAGTACTTCACCAGCGTCCGCGAGCTGGAGCAACGCCTGCTCCAGGCCGAGGAATGGTCGAAGAAGCCCAAGCCGAAGGTCAACGCCCAGCCGCCGCGCAACATCACCGACGGCGTCGATCTCATCGGCAAGTGCCGCATCTGGTTCGACCTGATCCACCTGGCCTTGCAGACCGATTCGAGCCGGCTCATCACGCTCGATTTGCTCGGCACCAGCGGCGTCACGCCCGGCATCCCCGGCGTCACCCTGGGCCACCACGACCTGACACACAACGGCCGCGATCCGGGCAAGATCGAGCAGTTGAAGAAGCTCGAAATCGAGAAGATGAAGACTTTTGCCATCTTCCTGAAGCTGCTCAAGGACACGAAGGAAGACGGCGTCAGCCTGCTCGACCGCACCACGGTCTTCTTCAGCAGCAACCTGGGCGACGCCTCGACGCACGGTGTCAAGAACCTGCCGGTGCTGCTGGCGGGCGGCGGTTTCAAGCACGGCCAGCACCTGGCCTTCAACCCGAACAACCCGCCGCCGCTATCGAACCTCTACGTCTCGATGCTCCAGCGCCTGGGGATTGAAACCGACAAGTTTGGTTCCAGCACGGGGACGCTAACCGGGCTGGAGCCCGTTTGACGCGCGACGCTTCGGAGAAGCATGGAATCGCTCGCCCCATGTTCAAGAATAGCTGATGGCTTATGGCTGATGGCTGATGGCTATCAGCTAGAGCAGTTTGTGACCGGCTGGAGCGGTCCGCACAGCGGACCCTACGATAATTTTGTAGGGTCCGCTGTGCGGACCGAAGCGCCTGCTCTAATTTAGTCCAAATGGCTGTGGCCCACCCGCCAGCGGCGGCAGTCGGCGAAAGGAAGTCGGTATGAACCTTCGGCAAGCGCTGGCGACTCTGACCTTGTTCGCCGCCAGCTTGCACCTCCGCGCCGCCGAACCCGCCAGGCTGCGTTTCATCGACCCGCACGAGAAGACGGGCAGTTCGCAGGCCGTGGTCGTGGACGGTCTGGCGCTGGCCCACACCGCCCAGTTGCTGCCGTTCGACGCCCAGGGCAAGCTGGTCGGCAAGGGCGACCCGGACGCGCAGATCCAGCAGGTGCTGAACAACCTGGAAGCCGCCCTGGTCACGGCCCGCTCCGACTTCGAGCACGCCGTCAAGATCAACGTCTATGTCCGCACTGCCAAGCTGACGCCCGAAGTGCAGGACGCCCTCTTCTGGCGTTTCAAGAACGAGGTGCGGCCCGCGGTCACGATCGTCGAAAGTGCGCTGCCTCATCCGGACGCCGTGGTGGCGATGGATGCCGTCGCCGCCGTGCCCAAAGCCGGCGCGGACGTGCAACGCCTGCGCGCCGCCACGCTGGCCGGTAACGAGCGGGTGAATCACGTCGCCGTGTTGCCCGCCGGCCCGCACGTCTACGTTTCCGGCCAGGCCAGCCCGAAAGGCAACGACCTGGCGCAAGCCACGCGCCAGACGCTGGACAGCTTGCGGGCCACTCTGAAGTTCCTCGACCTGCACGACGGCCAGATCGTGCAGGTCAAGGCGTTCCTGCGGCCGATGACGGCGGTCGCCGAGGCCGAGCAGGAGATCGTCAAGAGTTTTGGCGACCGGCCGGTGCCGCCGCTGGTCTTCGTGGAATGGCAGTCCGACCTGCCCATCGAAATCGAACTGGTGGCCGCCGCGCCGGTGCCGAAGGAAAAAGCGAAGGAACCCATCGAGTTCCTGACCCCGCCGGGCGTGCAGGCGTCGCCGGTCTTCAGCCGGGTGACGCGCATCAATCACGGCAAGATCGTGTACGTCGGCGGCCTGGTCGGCCAGAGCGACGGCAAGCCGGCAGCCCAGGTGCAGGAGGTCTTCGCCAGCCTCGGCGACCTGCTGAAGAAAACCGGCAGCGATGTGCGCCATCTCGCCAAGGGCACCTATTACGTGACGGATGAAGAAACCACGCGCCAGTTCGGCGAGTTCCGGCTGAAGCACTACGACCCGCGCCGTCCGCCGGCCGCTTCAAAGGCCCAGGTGCCCGGCGTCGGCTTTCCGGGAAAATCCCTGGCGCTCGACATGATCGCGGTGGTACCGTAGTACGCGATTTTAGTTTGTAGTTCCGCCTTCAGGCGGTCGAGCGACTCGCCGCCTGA
>JAEUIF010000719.1 GCA_016795185.1 Planctomycetia bacterium
CGGCTGGGCAGGCAAACTGGGCGCCACGCATTTAATAAGGATCACGGCGAAGGTTGAGGTGCATCACCACGGCGGCCACACCTTTGGCATCGCATGCCCGGGCGTGCCGTGGCTGCCTTTGGTCGTGTACAACTGGCATGGCACGGTCGCCGTCACCGCCCAGCTTTGGGATGTAGAACAGGGGTGCAGCGTCGGCAGCCGCACCGCCGAGTCTGGATTCTGGGGCAGCGTGGCCAACCTACCCTGCATCTTCGTGGGCCATGCCGTGTGGAAGACGTTCGCTCGCGGCAGCGACGAGGCGCTGCGGCGGGTCCTGGATGAGTTGTTCCTCGAAGCCGCGCGCACCCACGAATGAGATGGGGCGGTGGTCCTTACCCATCAACAAACAACTCCGCCACCTTGCACGTGAAGCCCGGCAGCACGTCCTCGCCGCTCAATTCGTCGTTCGGTCCGAGCGTTGGGCATTGGCCTCCCACATGATAGACGCGCACGCTGCGGATCGGCGGATAGATGAGCCAGAGCAATTTCACCCCGGCCTCCAGCCATTCCTCGCGCTTGGCTTCGACCTCGTCGGCGATATCGTTGGGCGAGATCACCTCGACGGCGAGGTCGGGAGCGATGCGCATGTGGCCGTCGGGCACCCGCTCTTCGGGCAAGCGGCCCTTCGCAACAAAGGAACCGTCGGCGAAGCGGACTTGCTTGGGCTGGTTCGGGAAACACTGGTAGCCGCAATCGCTGCCGAACGTCCTTCCCAATTTCTGCGCTTCGACATAGGTGCCGACCCGAGTCATCAGTTTCATCGCCACCTGGCTCGCTACGGCACCCATGTTGCGTTCCACCAGTTTCCCTTCGATCAACTCGAAACGGAAGCCGTCCGGCATGGTCAACAGGTCTTCAGGCGTGTAGACGCGCTCCGGCAGGGGGGCGGGAACGGGCAGGCCGATGGCGGATGTGCTCATGGGTCGGCTCCTCGGGATACTGGCCAGATCGTTCGCCGTATTATACCGTCTTCACCACGGTCGTTGGGCCGGCAATTGCGGTGCGTGCGTCGCGTTCTCTTTTTGACACCGTAGCACCGCTATGGCATCATAACCAGACACGCTCCTCCTCGCTTGCAGCCGCGCCGTCCGCCCGGCTTTCGGGAACTTTGCGCCCGCCGGGTGCGTCCAAGAGGCTGAGACCAGTGAATGTTGACGACCACAAACTCATCCGGGAAGTGTTACGCGGCAAGCAGGCCGCCTTCGCGGTGCTGACCAAGCGCTACGAAGACCGCCTGTTCAATACCGTGTTTCGCCTGCTCGGCAACCTGGAAGACGCCCAGGACGTGGTCCAGGAAACCTTCATCAACGCCTACCTGTCGCTCGCGAACTTCAAGGGCGACTCCCAGTTTTTCACCTGGCTGTACCGCATCGCCATGAACACGGCGATCAGCCATAAGCGGAAGCAAAAAGGCACCCTGAGCTTCGACGCCGGCCGCAACGGCGAGTCCGGCCTGGAGCCGCTCGACGGCTCCGAGTTCAACCGCCCCGGCCATGCCATGGAACAGGTGGAAGAGGAGCGCCGTATCCAGAAGGCGCTGAACCGCCTCTCCCCCGAACACAAGATCGTCCTCGTCCTCAAGGACATGGAAGAGCAGAAGTACGAGGACATCGCCGAGATTCTGCAAATCCCCATCGGCACCGTCCGCAGCCGCCTGCACCGGGCCCGGCTGGAGTTGCGCGATTTACTCCAGCGCGAAGACGGGGATAAATGACATGATCGCCACCGCGGCAGACTGGCCGGACGATGACCCGTTCCGGGCCTGGCTCGAAAGGATCGCGAACGGCGCGGCCCCGGTGCTGGATGAAGCAGTAGTGCGCCGCATCCAGAAAGCCCTGAACCGGCTCGCTCCCGAACACAAGATCGTCCTGGTCCTCAAGGACCTGGAAGCGTTGAAATACGATGCCATCGCTAGCGTGCTACAGATCCCGGTAGGAACGGTGCGAAGCCGGATTTGCGAAGCGCGGCTGCGATTGCGCGAACTGCTGCAAGGGGACGACGGAGACCAGCGATGAACCTCGCCGACAGCCATTTCGAGGAGTTCGACCAGCGCTTTCAGGAGATGCTGGGCCGGCTGACGCCCGAATGCCGCACCGTGCTGGTCATGCACGACCTCGAAGGGCATAAATCGAAGTCCATCGCCAAGAAGCTCCAGCTGCCCCTGGAGACCGTCCGCCACCGGCTGCACCGCGCCCGCCGCGAGCTGCGCGACCTATTGCAACAGGAGGCGGAATAAGCCAGAATAACCGAGTCATCGACACGGCGGGGATCAACCCCGCCGCTCGCTGCATCCGTGAAAGGATAGTCCGAACCGAGCCTGGACATGTTGCCCGAACGAGTGACCCAGCTGCTGACCGCCTATGTAGACGGCGAATTGAGCGCCCGCGAGCGCCGCGCCGTGGGTCGGTTGCTGCGCAAGTCGCCTGAAGCGCGGGCCATGCTCCACCAGATGAAGCAGGACTCGATGGTCCTGCGCAAGCTGCCCCGCAAGAAGACGCAGCTCGACCTGTCCGGCTCGGTCATGGGCACCATCTCGCTGCGCAATATCCAGCTGCCCAAGATTGAAAACCCCGTCCCGTTGTCGCCCAAGCCCGTGGTCCGGCGTCGGCCGTTCTGGCTCAAAGTGACGGCGGCTGCCGTCTTGCTGTGCGCCGTTGGGCTGGCGTCCTACTTCGTCGTCTCCTTCGTGCTGCATGGCAGCGGGCACGCCACCGCCCCGGAACCCACGAATCCCGACGACCCACGCCATCGGCAGGGCAACAGCGAAGCCGATGTGCCCGCGCCGGTCATCACCGTGCTGCACGAACCGGAAGGCTCACCCGTCGGCAAGAACGACCGCAACGATGAGCGGCTCCGCCTGGGGCACATTCGCCCACCGGCCTTCGTCCAGTCCACGCCGCGCCTGATGCAGATTCTGCCGCTGCGCGACCTGGAACAAACGTCCCGCCTCAACGCACTGACCCAGGAATTCTCCCAGGACGACGCCACGCGGCTGGACCTCTTCTGCCTGACCGACACCAGCCGCGCCCTCGAACGCCTGCAAGCGGTCTTCAAGGCGAACAACGTCAACCTGCGCATCGACGGCTACGCCCAGGCGCGCATGAAGCAGAAGCTCAAGACGAACCTGGCCATTTATTCCGAGGAACTGACGCCCGAAGAACTGGCCGCGCTCCTGCACCAGCTGGCCACCGACGACAAGAAGCCGGGCAACGGCAACTTCGACAAGCTGACCGTCACCCCGACCACGCCGCCCGAACTGGCCCGCGTGCTGGGCGGCGAACCGGGCTTCTTCCAGCAACCGGAACGCACCGGGCCGCTGGGCGTCGATCTGACGCAGGATGTGTCATCGAAGACCGGCAGCCACATCGTCCAGGCTCTCACCGGCAAGGGCACACGCCGTCCGACCGCCAACACCGCACCCGATCCGAACACCCCGCGCCAGGCCGTGCTGGTGCCGTACTCGGCCAAGCCGGAAGGGCTCTTTCAGGAAATCCGCAACCTCGT
>JAEUIF010000737.1 GCA_016795185.1 Planctomycetia bacterium
ACGCGGTTGAGGATCGCGAGCACGGGGGCCTGGATGCGTTCGAGTTCGGCCGGCTTGAAGCCCGCCTGGATCTTCGTGTAGATTTCGGGCGGCGTGACCGGTCCCGTGATCTTGCCCGAGGCGTCCGTCCGGACCATGTTGCAGTACGCCGCGAGCGGCTTGCGGTAGCCATCCTCGCGCGCCGACGCCGCAGCCAGGCGCTGCACCGAGGCCAGGTCCGCGTCGGCCATCTCCGGAGCGCCGGGCGGTTGCGGGAGCTTGTTCCAGCCGCCGCCGCCGATATCGACCGCATCCAGGTAGACCAGCTTCTTGACGCGCTCCGGGTAGGCCGCGCCCAGCTTGCTCAATTCCGTGCCGGCGACCGAGTGCCCGGCAAAAATGGCCTGGCGGATGTTCAGCTGGTCGAGGACGGCAATGTCGTCGCGCGCCCGCGTGTCGAGATCGTAGCCCTCCGCGGGTTGGCTGGAACGCCCGAAGCCGCGGCGCGTGATGCCGATGACGTGAAACCGGTCGGTGAACTGGTGGGCGAAGTCATCGAAAACGTGCGCGTTGTCGCCCATGCCCGTGAGCAGCACCAGGGTATCCCCGGCGCCGCCCCAGTCCAGCACTTCCAGCTGGACGTTCGGCTCGACGGTGATGAGGCTCGCCTTGTGCCCGGAAATATCGACGCAGCTGCCCTGGTTCATCGTCTGCTCCGGTGTCGCCGGGCTGGAAGGCGCTGCCGGCGCGGCAGGCGCCTTCCACACCTGACGGCCGACCCCGGCCCCCACGACCAGGCCCGCCAGCGTGCCCGCGACCACCAGCAGCCAGGTTTTCCCAGTACCCATGAGGAAGCATCTCCATCTTCGAGTTGCCGAACGCTCCAGCTCCGGGCGAACTCGGTCTAATGTAGCAGACGGTGCGGCGGCCTGTCCGTCGAAGCGCCGCGGGACGCGCCGCGGCTGGGACAACGCGGAAACGGTGAGCGCCTGGCCGCCGTTCGCGGTACAATCGGGCGCGGGTGGTGGTCCGCGCCCCGAATCCTGCGAACCACCAGACCTCGGCCGTGCCGCGCCACCGCGAGATCAACGATTTTCTCGCGCGGGAGATAGGCCGCGACCGGGAGATTGCCGAGCCTTGATGCAGGAGTCAACCCATGCAGATCGAACGCATTACCCTCAATCCGGCGGTCATGGGCGGCAAGCCGTGCATTCGCGGTCTGCGCGTCACGGTTAGCACGGTCCTGGGTCTGCTGGCCAGCGGCAAATCGCGCGAGCGGATTCTACAAGCGTACCCGTACCTGGAACCGGAAGACCTCGATGCGGCGCTCGCCTATGCCGCCTGGCGGCTCGAAGAGCGGGATGAACCGCTGGTGGTCGCATGAGCGTTCCAATGGACATTCACACTCGTGAACTTTTCCTGAGCAACGACACCATTGGCGTGGAGTATCCGCCTGATTTCGATTGGTCGTTGTCCATGTCAGCAGTGTTGGCGTTCAAATCGCATGCCGAGAACCTGCTTGGGCAGCCGCTGAACCTGGACAACCAAGTACAAGACGCCTCATTTTTCGCTGACCTGTTCATCTTTGAAGATGGGGCAGTCGGTTCCAATGGCGTTACAGCGATGGTTTTCAAGATTGGCATCAGGTTCTCCAGCTTCGCGAAGC
>JAEUIF010000789.1 GCA_016795185.1 Planctomycetia bacterium
CGATGGAGCGACAAGTTCCTGGATCGTGCCTTAGCGAGCGCACCGCCATGACCCTGCTGCCGCCGTCGCGCCCGGGCTTCTCCGAGCCGGTTTACGACCCCGGCTGGGATGCGCCGTCGTCCGCCCGGCCCAAGCCGCGCCGCAAATGGCGGGAGAAGTTCGCCGACGCCTTTCGCGGCGTCAAGCTGGGCGTGCGCGGGCATTCGAGCTTCTTCGTGCATTTCTTCTGCGCCGCCCTGGCACTGACAGCGGGCGTGGTCCTGCGCTGCGACTACTGGGACTGGTGCCTGCTCGTGCTCTGCATCGGCCTGGTACTGACCGCCGAGCTGTTCAACAGCACCATCGAAACCCTGTTCCACGGCCTCGACCAGTTCACGAAAGACCGCATCAAAGGCTGCCTGGACATCGCCGCCGGCGCGGTCCTGCTCGCCAGCGCCACGGCCGTGATCGTCGGCAGCATCATTTTCCTCCGCCGCCTGGCCCTGCTCATCTGGCCCGTTTAGTGACTCCGCCGCTGCCCATTTGGCTGTAGCATTATTGACCCTGTCCGCTAACTCCTCCCCCTGGTGGACAGAGGGCTATTATTGGGGTTTTGTACCCTGTCCGCCAAAATGAGCGGCGGCGGTGAAGCGCTCTTGCGGCATCGCGGGCGCGTTTGGCAGGATGGTGCGCGGGCTTTCCGACTCACCAGTTTACAGGCTGGGTGGCACCTCCCTCGGTACTCCCAGGGCGTGCGGCACCCCACCATGACTTCACACCCGACCGGTGGCCTGTCGCTCGCACGCCCTCGGAGTATCGAGGGACGTGCCACCCCGCACTCTTGATGTGTCGTGGCACACGGTCGCTTGGCGGCTCTACCTCGCTGTAATGATCTCGTGTTGCATCACGGGGGACTTCTCGTGCAATGCCCGTTCTGTCGGGGACCGATGACTACCGGTCGGACCCAAATCAGCCAAGCCACCGTGACCGCGATCGCCAACTTCGCACTCAAAAACTCCACTCCCGATCGTACAACCGTTACTTTTACCCCGAGTACGGCGGGAGTTCGATTTGCCTGGATCACGAACGGCAGGCATTCCGGTGCAGTGGTTGCAAGGCGTTTGTCCTCGCTGGCGCGCAGGTGAAGCCGGAGGGGCAGAGTTCGCCTTAGTCAGCGGATCACAAGGAGCCGGGTGCCATGCCCCCGGCAGTTCATCGTCCGCGAAGGCGACCAGCCAAGCTTGGTCCACCGACTGGCCTTGCCGCTCTGGCCCGCTTAGAATTCCCCCGCAGCGCTGGCGACGCACCAAGCCCCAGTGCTGGTCCTCTCGCGTTTCGTTCCCGGCCCGC
This sequence comes from Planctomycetia bacterium, assembly GCA_016795185.1. Lineage (GTDB taxonomy): Bacteria > Planctomycetota > Planctomycetia > Gemmatales > Gemmataceae > JAGVLI01. Next base: position 1,330 of record JAEUIF010000789.1, read on the forward strand.
AACCTGATGGAGCACACATGGCGACCGCAACCGCATCGACCCGCGCCGCCGCACCCGAGGCGGCCCTCTCCTGGTTGAAGAAAAACTACCCCGCCGTGGTCCAGTCGCTGGCCGACCTGGTCGCTGTGCCGAGCATCAGCACCGACGGCGCGCACCAGAAGGAAATCGACCAGACCGGCTCGCTCACCTGCGAACTGATGCGCAAGGCCGGCTTGCAGAACGTCGAGTTGCTCCGCTCCGACGGCAGCAATCCCTATGCCTACGGCGAATGGCTCGGCGCGCCCGGCAAACCCACCGTCTTTCTCTACGCCCACCACGACGTGCAGCCGGTGGCCGGCTTCGAGGAGCAATGGCAGTCGCCGCCCTGGGAGCTGACCCGCCGCGCCGGCCGGCTCTTCGGCCGCGGCTCCGCCGACGACAAGGGCGCGATCTCCGCCCAGCTGGGCGCGATCGCGGCGTACCTCCAGAGCGAAGGCCAGCTGCCGGTCAACGTCAAGATGCTGGTCGAGGGCGAGGAGGAAATTGGCTCGAAGAACCTCGTCGGTTTCTTCAAGGAGCACAAGAAGAAGATTCAATCCGACGTGATCGTCGTCTGCGATACGGGCAACATCGATACCGGTTTCCCCGCCCTGACCTATTCGCTGCGTGGCATCGTCGAGGTGCGCGTGGATGTGGAAAGCGCCAAGCTGCCCGTCCACAGCGGCACGGCGGGCGGCCTGCTGGCCGACGCCGCCCTGGCCCTGAACGTGATTCTGTCGCGGCTCTACTGGAAGCACGGCAAGCTGCCCATTCCGGGCTTCTACGAGCGGGTGCGCACGCTGACCGCGAAGGAACGGAAGACGTTCCAGGCGCTACCGGGTGACACGGACAAGTGGCGCAAGGAACTCGGCGTGCTGCCGGGCGTGGCGTTCGCGACGGCGAAGAACACGCACCCCTACGAGCAAACCTGGCGGCTGCCCTCGGCGACCGTCATCGTGCAGGAAGCCAGCTCGATGAAGAACAAGTCGAACCAGGTGCTGCCCCGAGCCTCGGCGGTGGTCAGCTGCCGGATCGTGCCCGACCAGGAGCCGAAAGAAGTCTTCCGCCAGCTGCACGACCTGCTGACCGCCGATCCGCCCTGGGGCGTGAAGGTGAAGGTCGAGCAGAACGGCCCGCCGGTGAAGTGGTGGATGACCGACCCGAACGGCCCCGCCTTCGAGGCGGCCCTGAAGGCGATGCGCGACGGCTACAACAAGGAGCCGTTTCCCATCGGCTGCGGCGGCACCATCGGCTTCGTCGGCCCGCTGGCGGACCTGTTCGGCGGCGCGCCGGCGCTGCTCTTTGGCATCGAGGACCCCAAGTCCAACGCCCACGCGCCCAACGAAAGCCTGCACGAAGGCGACTTCCGCAAGCTGATGGCGTCGCTGGTCCACCTGTTCGCGAACCTGGCGAGCTTGCCGGATGGCAAGGTGAAGTGATCCATGTAGGGTCCGCTGTGCGGACCGTTGGCCAGTACAACGTCGGTTCAATGGTCCGCACAGCGGACCCTACAGCAATTGTCCAGTGTTCAGGTGAAGTGACCGCGTGCGAAGCCGCAAGCGGCGAAAAACCGCTTGCGGCGACGGCTCATTGCCCGTACAGCGACGCCAGGATGTACGGCGAGACGACGATCAGCAAGCAGGCGATCATGATGAGCATGCCGGGGAAGACGATCATGACCTGCGCCTCGGCGGCTTCCTTCTCGGCCCACTGCGAGCGCTTCAGCCGCATCTGATCGGCCTGGCCGCGCAGGATCAGGCTGAGCGGCGTACCCAGTTCCTCGCCCTTGATGACGGCAAAGACGAATTCGGCCAGGTCCGGATCGGGCATCCGCTGCTGCAAAGCCAGCAGCGCTTCCCGCCGGGTCCGGCCGAACTCCGTTTCCCGCAGCACCTCGCCGAACTGCCGGCCCAGCGGGTGGCTCTGGTTCTCGCGGACCACGGTTTTCAGGGCATCGCCAAAGCCCGCGCCGGCTTCCATCATCAGCGCCATCAGGTCGATGGCGAACGGCAGCCGTTCCTTGAACTGCCGTAAGCGGCTGCTCGCGCGACTGCTCACCTGCACGTTCATCAGCTGCTGATAGCCGATCGCCGCGAGCAAACCGAACACCACGGCAGCGATGATGTTCTCGAACAGGAACAGGGCAAACGCGCCGACGATCAGCGCTGCCAGTCCGCTCTTGATCTGCTGAGCCGCCAGGTACTCTTCGGGCAGCCAGGGCAACGACTCGGCGGCGGGCAGGTCGCGCGTCAGGCGCAGCAACTGCGCGGTTTGCTTGCGCTGGTGGCGGTCGGCCAGCTCGCGCAGCAGGGTCTCGAAGCGGGCGTAGAAACCGCTGGCCTCGCGCATCCGCTGCCGCCGCGCCCGCTCAAAGCTAGTCAGCCGGTCTTCGGGCTGAAGCCTGCCGCCCAGGCCCGCCATGACGATGCGCAGGCCCAGGCCCACGGCGATACCGAGCAGGACGGAACTGACCAGGATGAGCGGAGGTTGCAGCAAAGATGGCTCTCCCCAGAGAACCGCAGAACGCACAACGCAAGCGGTCCCAATCAAGTATTGCGTCTGGGCGAGCGGCGGACGTGAGCCCGCTGTTTTCTCGCGCGAACAGCGGGCTGACGCCCGCCGCTCGCCCAGACGAAGCTACGTTGTCCTTTACCCGTGCAGCGGATCGATCTTGAGGATGTAGCGTGCCCAGCGCACCGCCACCAGGATCAACGCGCCGACCGCCAGCAACACAACTTGCCCTAGCACTGTCTGGAAGATCAGGCTCGTGCCTTCCGGGTCCAGCAGGTAGAACAGTGCCAGGAAGACCGCCGGGAACGCGCCGAGGATCAGTACCACTTTGCGACCGCTGGCGGTGTCCGCTTCGAGCTTACGTTCCAGGCGCTGATTCTCCTGCAAGCTGCGGCTGATGCGTTCGAGGGCTTCCGTGACCTTGCCGCCGCGCTCCAGGCAGGTGAGGATCGCGGAAGCGAACAGCGTGAAGCCGTCGAGGTTCAGGCGTTCCTGCGCGTCGCGGATGGCTTCGGGCAGCGGCCGGCCGCGCTGGTATTCCTGCACGATGCGCCGCAACTCGGTGGCCAGCGGCTCGGCGGTTTCCTTGGCGACTGATTCCAGCCCCTGAGCCAGCGACATGCCCGCGCGGGTGGCGTTGGCCAGGGCGACGCAGGCCGTCACCAGCTGGTCGCGATAGGTCTTGCGGCGGATGCCGATCTGCCGGCGCACCAGGTAACGCGGAGCCATGAAAACGACCGCCGCGGTACCGAAGGCGAGGATGAACACGCCTAGCACGAACCACATGACGAAGAAGCCGCCCACCAGCGCGACGCCCCACCAGCGCATCCAGAACGCCAGTCGGGAATCATCAATGTTCAGCGAGCGCAGATAGGGCGTCAGGTCGGCCACGTAGCGGCGCGACAGCGCGTCCCAAGCAGGGCCGAG
>JAEUIF010000825.1 GCA_016795185.1 Planctomycetia bacterium
CCGGTGCCACGGTGGAAGAAGCTACTCGGCCAGTTCAAAGAGCTGGTGATCGTCATCCTGATCGTCGCGGCCGTGATCGCCGGGCTGCTTGGCGAGTGGACCGACGCTCTGGCGATCCTGGCCATCGTGGTGCTCAACGGCCTTCTGGGATTCTTGCAGGAAGAACGCGCCGAGCACGCGCTGGCGGCTCTTCGCAAACTCTCGGCCCCGTTGGCTAAGGTCATCCGCTCGGGCCAGCTTCAGGCGCTGCCTGCTCGGGAGCTGGTTCCCGGAGACCGCATCGAACTGGAGGCCGGCGACAACGTTCCCACCGATGTGCGCTTGATTGAAGCGTTCGGCTTTCGGGTTCAAGAGGCCGCCCTGACCGGCGAATCGGTTCCCGTAGGCAAGGACGCAGATGCTGTGCTCGGAGAAGCCGTGCCCCTCGCTGACCGGCGCAACATGGCCTACATGGGGACCATCGTTGCGGCAGGCAAGGCCAGTGCGGTCGTCGTCACGACGGGCATGAGCACCGAGCTGGGCCGGATTGCCGGCATGCTCCAGCACTACGAGCGCGAACCCACGCCCTTGCAGCGCCGCCTGACGGAGCTGGGCCGCGTGCTGGCCATTGCCTGCCTGGCCATCGTGGTTCTGGTCTTCGTGCTGGAATGGATGAGAGGAGGCGAGTTCATCGAGGTCTTCCTGCTTTCGGTGAGCCTGGCGGTGGCTGCCATACCCGAGGGTTTACCGGCCGTGGTCACTATCGCCCTGGCCCTGGGGCTGCAACGCATGGTCAAGCGAAACGCCCTGATCCGTAAGCTGCCCAGCGTGGAAACGCTGGGGTCGGTAACGGTCATCTGCTCCGACAAGACCGGCACCCTGACCCGCAACGAGATGACCGTACGCGAGGTGGTCACCGGTCGGCTGGGCTACCAGGTCACGGGAGCGGGCTACGCTCCGCGAGGCCAGTTCCTCCGGGCCGGCGATCATGGGGCGGATGCAGTTTCGGTTGATCCACGAAAAGACGCTGACCTGATGCGGGCGCTACCCATCACGGCGTACTGCAACCATTCCCAACTCGTTCCCAAGGGCGACGGCCGGGAAAACTGGCAAATCATCGGCGACCCCACGGAAGGTGCCATGCTGGTCGCGGCCCTCAAGGGCGGCGTGGACCCGGCCAAGGAGAACCGTCGAGTGATTTATGAGATCCCCTTCGATTCGGAACGGAAGGCCATGTCGGTGGTACTTCACGAGCTAACCGGCCAGCTCGTCATGTACACCAAGGGAGCGCCCGAAGTCATCCTGGCCAAGAGCATCACGGAGCAGCTTGGGGGCAAGGTCGAGCCGCTGACCGAGGATCGCCGCCGGGAATTATTGCAGGCCAGTGCGGAGATGGCGTCACGGGCGCTCCGGGTCCTTGGACTGGCATACCGGGAACTCGGCCAAGCAGAGCATGGCCCCTTTGAGGAGAAGGACCTCGTATTCGCGGGGCTAGTAGGCATGATCGATCCGCCGCGTGAGGAGGTGAAGGAAGCAGTCCGGAAGTGTCGGGACGCTGGCATTCGCCCGGTAATGATCACCGGCGATCACCCCGCGACGGCCCTGGCCATTGCCCGGGAACTGGGAATGGCGACAGTCTCCGATCGAGCGATCACGGGTCGGGAGCTGGATGCTCTGTCGGATCAACAACTGGCAGAACAGGTCGAGCAGATTCCCGTCTACGCCCGCGTTTCGGCCGAGCACAAGCTGCGGGTGGTCCGCGCGTGGAAGAGCCGGGACCAGGTAGTAGCCATGACGGGCGACGGCGTCAACGACGCCCCGGCCGTCAAGGCCGCCGACATCGGCATCGCCATGGGCATTACCGGCACGGACGTGACCAAAGAAGTTTCGGCCATGGTGTTGATGGACGACAATTTCGCGTCCATCGTCAACGCCGTGGAGGAAGGCCGAGGCATCTTCGACAACATCCAGAAAGTCTTGCAGTACCTGCTGTCCTGCAACTGCGGTGAAATCCTGCTCGTGCTGCTGGCAAGTCTGCTGGGCTGGCCGGCGCCACTCATCGCAGTCCAGCTTCTCTGGATCAACCTTGTAACTGATGGCTTACCGGCCCTGGCCTTGTCGTTGGAACCTCCAGAACCGGGTATCATGCGGCGCAGGCCGCGATCACCGAAAGAATCAATCCTCAACTGGCAGCTGGGGTGGATGGTGCTCCTGCAAGGAGCGCTGGTCGGTGGCGTGGCCCTGACCGCCTTCGGCATCTACTACATATCACACCCCGAGGACATCAACCGGGCCCGGACCATGGCCTTTTGCGTACTCGTCTACGCCGAGCTGTTCCGGGCCTTGGCCGCGCGCAGCCAGACATACACGCTCTGGCAGCTCGGCCTGTGGACGAACCCGCACCTGCTTGGTGCGATCGGGCTGTCGGCATTGCTTCAGCTCATCATTATCACGCTGCCGTTTGCCAGGCCGGTCTTCGAGGCGGTCGGCCACACGGCCTGGGAATGGGTCTTGCTGGGAATGCTGGCCTTGGTTCCCGTGACCGTGCTGGAAGTGGTTAAAATGGTTCGCGCTCGTCTGAGCACCAGAAATGCAACTCCTCAGCCCACCGCTCCTCCGGTCGGCTGACTGACTTCCCATAAGGAAGGAGTTTCGCCATGCAGCTCAATCGAAATCGCCTGTTGAAGCTTGCCATCCCGCTGGTCTTGCTGATCGGCTTGGCGGCCGTTGTCTGGCTGGGGCCCAAGAGATCTTCCGGCGATGCCGCCCAGGGAGATTGGACATGTTCCATGCACCCGCAAATCCGCCAGCCGCGGCCCGGCCAGTGCCCGATCTGCGGCATGAACCTGATCCCCGTGGCCCAGCTAGCCACGGACCAGGCTGGGTTGCCACCTGCCGGCGTCGAGACGGAGGCAGTCGCTTTTCGTGAACTCTTCAAGGAAATCCGCACGGTAGGCAAGATCGATTACAACGAACGTCGTGTGGCTTACATCTCGGCTCGCATCGCCGGGCGGGTGGACCGGGTGTACGCCGACTTTACCGGCATTCAGGTCAAGCTCAAGGACCACCTGGTAGACATCTACAGCCCCGACCTTTTTGTGGCCCAGGACGAGTTGATCCGATCCTTGGATGCGTTTGAGAAAGTCCGCAATAGCCCGGCCGCGGAACGCGACTACGCCGCGCGTTTGCTGGAGGCTTCCAGGACCAAGCTTCTTCTGTGGAACATGCTGCCGGAGCAGCTCAAGGAGATCGAAACCACGCGCAAAGTCCGGACCCACCTGACGCTCTTCGCGCCGATTGGTGGCACGGTCATCGAGAAGAACGTCCGCGAAGGGCAGTACGTCAAGGAAGGCGACATGCTCTACCGCATCGCCGACCTCGACCCGATCTGGCTTTTCCTGGACATCTACGAGTTTGACCTGGGATGGGTCCGCTATGGCCAGCAGGTGGACGTGACGCTGGAAGCCTATCCCGGCGAAACGTTTCGGGGAACCGTGGTATTCATCGACCCGTTTCTCGATGACAAGACGCGCACCGTCAAGGTCCGCGTCAATCTGAAGAATCCGGAGCTCCGCTTGAAGGCGGGGATGTACGCCTCGGCGACCATCCGCATCCGTCTCCGGGCCGACGGCACGCCCGAGCCGACCGGCATCGAAGGCAAGTACATCTGCCCGATGCACCCGGAAGTTGTCCAGGACAAAGCCGGCCGTTGCACCATCTGCGAGATGGCGCTGGAAAAGGTGCCGGAAGCCAAGTCGGTTCGTCTGCCGGTCGGCAAGGAACATGGACCAGGCTCGCCCGAACAAAAGCAGCCGAGCCCGGAACCGAAACAACCAGCGCCCGAGCACAAACATCCTCCTGGTGAGCACAAGCAGCCGGCCGCTGAGCCGGCCAAGGTGCTGGCCGTTCGAGCGTCCGCGGTGCTCGATACCGGCAGACGGCAGGTGGTTTACCGGGAGAAGAAACC
>JAEUIF010000828.1 GCA_016795185.1 Planctomycetia bacterium
GATCGTCTTGACGTTCGGCGTTCCTTGCAGGCTGACGGTCAGGGGATAGGTGACCTGGTCTTCGACGTCTTGCGGCGACCGGCCCGGCCAGTCGGCGAAGACGATGACTTGTTTCTCACCGATGTCCGGAATGGCGTCTACTGGCGTGTTGATCAGGCAGTACCAGCCTACGCCGAGGATGATCAGCGTGAACAGGATCACCAGGAAGCGGTTGTTCAAGCACCAGTGAATGATGGCATCGACCATGGCACTTCCTTTGGCTTTTAGCGCTAACGGGCCTGGCTCTCGTGTCCCTCGGTATATCGCCGTGGGTCGGCGTCGAATCGTTCGCCACATGCGGCCGAGCAAAATAGGTAGCGTTTGCCTTCCCAGTCCCGCTCTGCGGCTGCGGCTTGCGGCAGAATTCGCATTCGGCAAACCGGGTCTTCCACCATCGCTATCGCCCCCGGTTGGCTTGGTCCACCGGGGGCCACGTCGCGTGGCAGGTGAAAAAGGCGGAGCAACTCCGCGACCAAAAGCTCCGGGTCGGCCTCGTAGACGACTCGCGAACCGGTGTCCTTGGCGCAGGCGGTCAGGATGTCTTTCACCAGGTCGCTGATGCCGCCCATGCCCGTGAGCACGCCGATTAGCTTGCCCTCGTCATAGGCGATGGCTAGCTCGCCGAGCGTGCCGCTGCGGCCGCCGACGATCACGACGATGTCGGAGCTGCGGATATTGATGACCTCGCGGCCCATCAGACCATTGCCCGTGAAGATCAGCACGTCGTGGAATTCGGTCGGGGAGCTGTACTTTTGGATGTGCTCTTCCAAGCTGATTGCCGGAGAGACGCCCACCACCATTCCGCCCGATTGTTTCGCTCCGCAGGCCGCAGCCAATGGCAGGCCAGGACAGGCTCCAGTAATCAAGACAGCGCCGCGCCGGGCGATGGCCCTTCCCAGTGCGTGGGCCTTCTCCAGGTAGCCGGGAGTCGAGATGTCGGACGCGCCGCCCATCACCCCGACTTTAATGGCCATTCCCAGTTGAGCCGGCGCGGCATTCATGAAGACCTCACGCTTGCGAACGGCGGAACACCAGCAGTGCCGACAAGTTTGGGCAACGCCTAATGTTTGTGTGCCCCTCCTGGGGCCGGGGTCGGTGCGGGCGGTCCGTGACCGCTGTGCAGGTTTGCCCCACCTTGCCCTTGCGGGAAGAGCAGGCTCTTCCTACCCTCGATTTGGTGCTGGCTATCGATCAGGAAGCCACCCTGAATAATCACCCGATCTCCCGCCTTGAGCCCGGCCAGCACGGGGAAGTAGCTCGTCTTCTGACCGCTGTCATCCTTGCCCTCCGCGCGGAGGCCGAGCTGAACTTCAACCAGGTCGTAATCGCCTGGTTTCTTCTCCCGGTAAACCACCTGCCTCCTGCCGGTATCGAGCACCGCGGACGCTCGAACGGCCAGCACCTTGCCCGGCTCGGCGGCTGGCTGCTTGTGCTCACCAGGAGGATGTTTGTGCTCGGGCGCCGTTTGTTTCGGTTCAGGGCTCGGCTGCTTGTGTTCGGGAGAGCCTCCATGTTCCTTGCCGGCCGGCAGTCGAACCGACTTGGCTTCCGGGACCTTTTCCAGCGCCATCTCGCAGATGGTGCAACGGCCGGCTGTGTCCTGGACAACTTCCGGGTGCATCGGGCAGATATACTTGCCTTCGATGCCAGTCGGCTCGGGTGTGCCGTCGGCTCGGAGGCGGATGCGGATGGTCGCCGAGGCGTACATCCCCGCCTTCAAGCGGCGCTCAGGGTTCTTCAGGTTGACGCGGACCTTCACGGTGCGCGTCTTGTCATCAAGAAACGGGTCGATGAATACCACGGTTCCCCGAAACGATTCGCCGGGATAGGCTTCAAGCGTCACGTCCACCTGCTGGCCATAACGAACCCATCCCAGGTCAAACTCGTAAATGTCCAAGAAAAGCCAGATCGGGTCGAGGTCGGCGATGCGGTAGAGCATGTCGCCTTCCTTGACGTACTGCCCTTCGCGGACGTTCTTCTCGATGACCGTGCCGCCAATCGGCGCGAAGATCGTCAAATGGGTTCGGACTTTGCGCGTGGTTTCGATCTCCTTGAGTTGCTCCGGCAGCATGCCCCACAGCAGGAGCTTGGTCCTGGAAGCCTCCAGCAAACGGGCGGCGTAGTCGCGTTCCGCGGCTGGGCTGTTGCGGACTTTCTCAAACGCATCCAAGGACCGGATCAACTCGTCCTGGGCCACAAAAAGGTCGGGGCTGTAGATGTCTACCAGGTGGTCCTTGAGCTTGACCTGAATGCCGGTAAAGTCGGCGTACACCCGGTCCACCCGCCCAGCGATGCGGGCCGAGATGTAAGCCACACGACGTTCGTTGTAATCGATCTTGCCTACCGTGCGGATTTCCTTGAAGAGTTCACGAAAAGCGACCGCCTCCGTCTCGACGCCGGCAGGTGGCAACCCAGCCTGGTCCGTGGCCAGCTGGGCCACGGGGACCAGGTTCATGCCGCAGATCGGGCACTGGCCGGGCCGCGGCTGGCGGATTTGCGGGTGCATGGAACACGTCCAGTCTCCCTGGGCGACATCGCCGGAAGACCTCTTGGGGCCCAGCCAGACAACGGCCGCCAAGCCGACCAGCAAGACCAGCGGGATGGCAATCTTTATCAGGCGATTTCGTTTGAGCTGCATGACGAACTCCTTCTTTGCGGGAAGAACGGTCAGCCGACCGGAGGAGCGGTGGGCTGAGGAGCTGTGTTTCTGGTGCTCAGGCGAGCGCGAACCATTTTAACCACTTCCAGCACGGTCACGGGGATCAAGGCCAGCATTCCCAGCAAGACCCATTCCCACGCCGTGTGGCGGACCGCCTCGAAGACCGGCCGGGCAAACGGCAGCGTGATAATGATGAGCTGAAGCAATGCCGACAGCCCGATCGCACCAAGCAGGTGCGGGTTCGTCCACAGGCCGAGCTGCCAGAGCGTGTATGTCTGGCTACGTGCAGCCAATGCCCGAAACAGCTCGGCATAGACGAGCACGCAAAAGGCCATGGTCCGGGCCCGGTTGATGTCCTCGGGGTGCGCTACGTAGTAGATGCCGAAGGCGGTCAGGGCCACGCCACCGACCAGCGCTCCTTGCAAGAGCACCATCCACCCCAGTTGCCAGTTGAGAATTGATTCTTTCGGTGATCGCGGCCTGCGCCGCATGATACCCGGTTCCGGAGGCTCCAACGACAAGGCCAGGGCCGGTAAGCCATCAGTTACGAGGTTGATCCAGAGAAGCTGGACTGCGATGAGCGGCGCCGGCCAGCCCAGCAGGCTGGCCAGCAGCACGAGCAGGATTTCGCCGCAGTTGCAGGACAGCAGGTACTGCAAGACCTTCTGGATGTTGTCGAAGATGCCTCGGCCTTCTTCCACGGCGTTGACAATGGACGCAAAGTTGTCGTCCATCAACACCATGGCTGAGACTTCCTTGGTCACGTCCGTGCCGGTGATGCCCATGGCGATGCCGATGTCGGCGGCCTTGACGGCCGGGGCGTCGTTGACGCCGTCGCCCGTCATGGCCACCACCTGGTCTCGGCTCTTCCACGCGCGGACCACCCGCAGTTTGTGCTCGGCCGATACGCGGGCGTAGACGGTAATCTGCTCGACCTGTTCTGCCAGTTGTTGGTCCGACAGCGCATCCAGCTCCCGACCCGTGATCGCTCGATCGGAGACAGTCGCCATGCCCAGTTCTCGGGCAATGGCCAGGGCCGTGGCGGGGTGGTCGCCGGTGATCATTACCGGGCGAATGCCGGCGTCCCGACACTTCCGGACCGCTTCCTTCACCTCGTCGCGCGGCGGGTCGATCATGCCGACGAGGCCGGCGAACACCAGGTCCTTTTCCTCAAATTGCCCGTGTTCTGCCTGGCCCAGTTCCCGGTATGCCAGTCCGAGGACTCGGAGAGCGCGCGACGCCATTTCCGCACTGGACTGCAATAATTCCCGGTGGCGATCCTCGGTCAGTGGCTCGACCTTGCCTCCAAGTTGCTCCATCATGCTCTTGGCCAGAATGACTTCGGGCGCTCCCTTCGTGTACATGACGAGCTGGCCGGTTGGCTCGTGAAGCACCACCGACATGGCCTTCCGTTCCGAATCGAATGGGATCTCATAAACCACTCGACGACTCTCTTTGGCCGGGTCCACGCCGCCCTTGAGGGCCGCGACCAGCATGGCACCTTCCGTGGGGTCGCCAATGATTTGCCAGTTTTCCCGGCCGTCGCCCTTGGGAACGAGCTGGGAATGGTTGCAGTAGCCCATGATGGGCAGCGCCCGCATCAGGTCGGCGTCTTCGCGCGGATCGATCGGAATGGCATCCGCCCTAGGATCGCCGGCCCGGAGGAACTGTCCTCGCGGGGCGTAGCCCGCTCCCGTGACCCGGTAACCCTGCCGGCCAGTGACCACCTCGCGTACGGTCATCTCGTTGCGGGTCAGGGTACCGGTCTTGTCGGAGCAAATGACTGTTACCGACCCCAACGTTTCCACGCTGGGCAGTTTGCGGATCAGGGCGTTCCGCTTGACCATGCGTTGCAGACCCAGGGCCAGGGCGATGGTGACCACGGCCGGCAATCCTTCGGGTATGGCAGCCACCGCCAGGCTCACCGAAAGCAGGAAGACCTCGATGAACTCGCCTCCTCTCATCCATTCCAGCACGAAGACCAGAACCACGATGGCCAGGCAGGCGATGGCCAGCACGCGGCCCAGCTCTGTCAGGCGGCGCTGCAAGGGCGTGGGTTCGCGCTCGTAGTGCTGGAGCATGCCGGCAATCCGGCCCAGCTCGGTGCTCATACCCGTCGTGACGACGACCGCACTGGCCTTGCCTGCCGCAACGATTGTCCCCATATAGGCCATATTTCGCCGGTCAGCGAGGGGTACGGCTTCCCCGAGCACGACACCTGCGTCCTTACCTACGGGAACTGATTCGCCGGTCAGGGCGGCCTCTTGAACCCGAATGCCAAACGCTTCAATCAAGCGCACATCGGTGGGAACGTTGTCGCCGGCCTCCAGTTCGATACGGTCCCCTGGCACCAGCTCCCGAGCGGGCAGCGCCTGAAGCTGGCCCGAGCGGATAACCTTGGCCAACGGGGCCGAGAGTTTGCGAAGAGCCGCCAGCGCGTGCTCGGCGCGTTCTTCCTGCAAGAATCCCAGAATGCCGTTGAGCACCACGATGGCCAGGATCGCCAGAGCGTCGGTCCACTCGCCAAGCAGCCCGGCGATCACGGCCGCGACGATCAGGATGACGATCACCAGCTCTTTGAACTGGCCGAGTAGCTTCTTCCACCGTGGCACCGG
>JAEUIF010000860.1 GCA_016795185.1 Planctomycetia bacterium
GTCGGCCCGGACATCACCCTGAACGGCCGCAACGACTTCGAGCAGTTGCTGTCGAACGTCTTCGACCCCAGCCTGGTGATCGGCATCGCCTACCAGGCGACGACCGTGCTGACCAAGAAGGGGCAAGTCGTCACGGGCCTGATCGTCGAGGACAACGAGCAGCGCGTGGTGCTGAAGACGCAGGGCGGCAAGCTGGAGACGGTGGCGCGCGGCGACATCGAGGAGAAGTTCGTCGGCAAGCTGTCGATGATGCCGGAGAACCTCGAAAAGCAGCTAAAGCCGCAGGAGATCGCCGACCTGTTCGCGTTTATCTGTCTCGATAAGCCGCCGAGCGATCCGACAGCGAAGCGAATTCCGGGGACGCCGAATCCGAAGTAATCCTGGTCAACCGCTGGCGGCAATAGACAATCGCTTGCGGTTTAGCAGACCGTACAGTCTGCTAAACCGCAAGCGAGAGGAGGAGCGAACGCGTGGTCATCGCCTACCATCTGATCTGGACTGCCTACGGTTGGTGGCTCCCCAACGACCCGCGCGGCAGCGGTTCCGAAGCGGTCTATATCGATGTCATCGCCGAACTCGGCGAACTCCACTACGGTCGCAAGAAGGTCCAGCCTGCGGGCCGAATCGTCCGCGAATTCTACGAAAACGCTGCCGGAGTGCTCCAACATCCCTTGCTAAAGTTCGACGAGGCCGCCCGCCAGGAGATCGGCAACGCCTTCGCTGAAGTCATCGCAGCCGAGCGTTATACCTGCTATGCCTGCGCGATCATACCCGACCATGTCCACATCTTGATTCGCAAGCACAAGCATCAATCCGAGGAGATGATCGAACGCCTGAAAGACGCCAGCCGCAGTCGGCTGTGTCTTACCGGACATCGCCCCGAGGGCCATCCCACCTGGACCGGCGGCATCGGCTGGAAGGTCTTTCTCGACCATCCGGACGAAATCCGCCGCACGATACCATACATCGAGAAGAATCCGTTGCCGTTGAAACTCTCCGTTCAGAGTTGGCCCTTCGTCAAACTCTACGACGGCTGGCCGCTCCATCCGGGCCACAGTCCAAATTCGCCGTACGCCCAGGCGTTCCGACAGTCCCGAAAGAACTATCCCTGACCCCGCTCGCGGCTTAGCAGTCCCAGTTCAACCACAGGAATCGATCATGATTCGCTATCTCCCCGTATTCTTCGCGCTGGTTTCCCTCGCGAGCGCCGCCGACCCCGGCAAGCTCGACGTCAAAAAGCTCGAAGCCGGCGGCATCGAGGTCTATCGCGCCGGCCAGGACAAACCGATTCTCATCTTCAACGCGCCGCCCGCCGGTCGGCCGTATGTCCATCCGATCCTCGCGCCGGACGGCAAGGGCGTGCTGACCGAGTTCAGCCCCAGCCATCACAAGCATCAGACCGGCATCTACGTCGGCATCCTGAAAGTCAACGGGCGCGATTACTTCCACAACCGCGACGGCAACTACTACAAGCGCCAGGATGACGTGGTCGCGAAGGCCGGCAACGGCGCGAGCTGGACCGTGAAATACGACTGGCTCGACAAGGACAAAGCCCCCGTGCTGACCGAAACCCAGAACTGGACCCTCGCCGATCACGGCAGCTTTTACTTGCTCGACCTCGACTGGAGCGCCCAGGCCGCCGTCGATGTGACTGCCGAGAAGTACGACTACGGCGGGCTGTTCATCCGTATGCCGTTCACCGGCAGGAGCGGCGGCGAGGCGATCAACAGCGAAGGGAAAAAGAACGGCGCGGCCGAGGGCCAGCGCTCGAAGTGGGTCGATATCGGCATGCCCATCGAAGGGCGCGAGGACTGGGGGCATATCGCGGTGTTGGATCATAAGGACAACCCCAGCCATCCGATCCCGTGGCGCGTGGACGGCCAGCTGGGCGTCGGCCCGGCGCGCAGCCGGCTTGGCGAGTGGAAGATTCCCAAGGGCGAAACCGCACGGGCGAAGTATCGGCTGGTTATCTATACTGGGAAGACCGACACGGAGCGCGTCGAGCAGCATTGGAAGGAGTTCACCAAGTAAACCGCGGAGATGGACCCATGACCTACCGAACCGTTGAAGCCATCCTGCAACCTGATGGCAAGCTGGACTTGCCGGCCAGCGAGCTGCCGAGCAAGCCGGTGCGCGTCATGGTCACGGTCCTGGACGACCCGGACGCTGCCCTGACCGAGTTGGGCGATTACGCTGACCAACTCTCGGAATATGAGGCGAAGCTGGTACGCGGAGAAATCCGGTGGCAGTGAAGCGCGGCGAAGTCTGGCGCGCGGACCTGACGCCAGTGCGGGGCACCGAGCAATCGGGGGTTCGTCCGGTGTTGGTTGTCCAGACGGATCGGGCAAACCCACACAGCCCGCATACCATTGTCGTCCCGTTTACATCTCGTATTCGGCAGCGCTTGTTGCCCAGCCACGTTCCGGTGCCCGCCGGTGAAGGCGGCTTGAGCCAGGATTCGGTGGCTTTGACCGAACAGATCCGTGTCATCGACCATTCCCGGCTGCTGGCCAAGCTGGGTGAGTTGCCTCCAGGCCGAATGCAGGACGTTGCTGCGGCGTTGCGAACCATCCTCGAACTCTAGCCAACGGCGTTGCCGACTTTGCTTCAAGGGAGCCTCCACCGATGCCCGCCTCGACCCTGACCCGCAGATCCCTCACTGACCGCTACCAAAGCGAGTTCCCCAACTCGCGTAAGCTGTTCGATCAAGCCCGCCAGGTCTTTCCCAGCGGCGTCACGCACGACATCCGTTACCTGGAGCCGTTTCCGGTCTACGTCGAGCGCGCCCAGGGTGCGCACAAGTGGGATGTCGATGGCCATGAGCTGATCGACTATTTCTCCGGGCACGGTTCGTTGCTGTTGGGCCACTGTCATCCCGCCGTGGTCGAGGCCGTGCAGAAGCAGGCGGGCCGCGCGACGCACCCCGGCGCTTGCCATGAGTCGGAGATCGAGTGGGGCCAGCTGGTACAGCGGCTGATCCCGTCGGCCGAGCGGGTACGCTTCACTTCGTCGGGCACGGAAGCGACGCTGATGGCCCTGCGGCTGGTGCGCATCTTCACCGGGAAGCCAAAAGTCTTGAAGTTCGCCGGACACTTCCACGGCTGGCACGATTTCGTGGTGCCGGCCTGCGACCCGCCTTACGACGGGGCGGCGATCCCCGGCGTCCTGCCCGGCGTGCAGACCGAAACGGTCATCCTGCCGCCGAACGACCCCGCACTCGTCGAGCAGACTCTGGCCAGCGATCCGCAGATCGGTTGCATCATCCTGGAACCGACCGGCGGCCATTTCGGCGCGGTGCCGATCCGCGGCGACTTCTAGAAAGAGCTGCGTGAGATTACCTCCAGGCATCAGCGCGTGTTGATCTTCGAC
>JAEUIF010000890.1 GCA_016795185.1 Planctomycetia bacterium
GAAAGTTGCCCCCGGTCCAACCAGCTGCGCCTCACCAGCGCAACGTCACCGAGAAGCGCGCCGCAAACGGCTGAATCGGATTGAAGACAATGCCGTCCGCGGGCTCGGTGTCGCCGAACATCGGCCAGAAACTGGTTTCAAAGTTGTCCAGGTCGTGGCCCTTGTTATTGAACACGTTCAAGATTTGCAAGTTGAGCGTGTAGTTGGGGCGATCGAGTCCCGCCGACAGGTCGAACCGGCTCGTGGCGTTGGAGCTGACGCTGCCATCCTCGGTCAGGTAGCGCGGGCCGAAGTAGCGGTAGCGGAGGTTGGCGAACAGGCCGTTGGGCAGGCGCACCGACGGGCCGCCGCTGAACAGCGTGGTGACCGCACCGGGGATGAAATTGCCGGGCACCTCCGGATCGACCCCGAGCAGCCGACCGTGCGACCAGGAGTAGTCGGCGTTCAAGGAGAACCATTCGCCGAGCTGGTAGGTGTTGCTCGACTCGATGCCATACCGTTCGCTGGCGCGGAGCGGCTCCGTCGAGTTGGAGGCGATGTCGAATTCCGTATCCGATTGCAGGTGTAGTTGCCAGAGGGCGAAGCTGGTGGTGAGATTCGGAATGGCCTGACTGCGGACGCCGACTTCCGCGCCGCGACCCTGAACCAGGAGCGGCGTCGGTGCCGCTGGATTGCCGTCCGCATCGACCGTGGCTACTGCGCCGAGGGCGTTGCTGCTGCGGAACGAGTAGCCGCCGTTCAAATAAAACTCGGTGTCCACCCACGGCCCCAGGATCAGCGCGCCTTTGGGCAGGAAGATCGCGCTGGTCTTGCTGCCGCTGTTCGCGGGCACCACGTGGTTGGTAACGTCCACGTTGTAGATGTCGCCCCGCAAACCCAGCACGGTGCGCACCTTGTCCGTCCATTGGGATTCGTTCTGGAAGTAGAGCCCCGTGTCGGTTTCCGTGAGGTCGGCGTCGCTGTCGGCGCTGAGGAAGACGCGGTTGACGGTGTGGTTCTGCTGGTTGGTGGGCATTATGTCGTGCCGCACCTGGACGCCGACGGTATGGCGCGACGCCTCGCCGCCCAGCCACGAATTCCAACTGTGCGCCAGGTTGGCGCCCGTCACCCAGCGGCGATCCAGCTGCTGGGCCTGGTCGCCGTTGATCGGATCATCGACGAAGCCGGTCGTATTCTCGAAGAGGTCGAAGGTGTAGCGGTAGCCGTAAACGTTGGCCTGGGTCAGGGCATCGTTCTCCCAGCGGCGTTGCCACTGGCCGTTGAGGGTGAAGCGGTTGATGACGCAGAAGTCCGTCGGGCTCAGGTTGGTGAAGCGGTCAACGCCCCGCTCCGTCAGGCGGAGCGGAATCACGGTATCGACCGTGGTCTGGCCGTTGTAGAGCATGGCGGTGAGCGACAGCCGATCGTCCTCGTCGGCGATGGTGTAGCGGAAGATCGCCGACGTCTTGTTCAAGTGCGCGGGTACCAGGGACGCGCTATTGAAGTAGTTGAACTGCACGCCATAGAGGAGTGTGCCCGGTCCGACGCGGCCGGAATCGGCCACCACGGTGCGGAACCAGTCGTACTGGCCGGCTTCGACCTTGGCGAAGCCGTTTTGGAGTGCGTCGTAGTACTGGATGTTGGTGTAGCCTGCCGCCGAGAAATTGCCGACCTTGGCGTAGTAGGGTCCTTTGCCGAAATCGACGATCGAGATCAACTCCGGGATCAGAAACTGAATGTCGGCCAGGCCCTGCCCGTGGGGGTTGCTCGGTAAATTGATCGGCACGTTATCAACGAAAAAGGCGAAATCGGTGCCGTGCTCGAGGTTGAAGCCGCGCAGGAAGTAGACGTTCGCATCGATCTCGCCCGATTCGTCGGTGACCAGAAAGCCCGGAATCTGCTCGAGAATGTCGGCGGTGCGGAACAGCGGCCGGTTCCGGATGTCGGCCTGCGTAAAGGTGCCCTGGGAACCGGATATCGTGCTGCCAATGGTATTCGTCACCGGCGCGGTGCGCCCGGAAACCTCCGACGCGGGCGGCGGGGGTGGAGGCTCCGGTGCCGGCGGTGGGGGCGGCTCCGGCGTGCCTGCCTTCGGTGCGGTGACCTTGGTTTCGGGCAAGACTTGCGGTTGCTTGTCTTTATTCTCCGGCTCCTGGCCGGAAGTCGCGCCAGCACTCAGCAGCAGGCCGAGGACGAAAACGCTGCCGGCAACGAAGAGAACTCGCGGACCGTGCGCAAACGAAAACGAGCCCGTCATGGTGCGTCCTCCTTGACGCGTCTTGAACCAAGAGCCGATGGCTCTTGCCATTTCGCGACTCGCTCCTCATCAGGTGCAAGCTATATCGGACGGGGAATGCCAGAGGGATGGAGAAAGCACGGCTGTTGGAGAGAACGGGGCAGCCCGGTAGTGGAAGAACCGTCAGAGCTTACTGGTCGAGTTGCCGATGGGACTGCTTGGCTTCGGTTGCTCGTGACTCACTTCCCGGGCAAGAAAAGACCGATACTACCGGAACTGCTCCGCACCGGTGCGGTTTGGCAGGTTCAGACGCTTCTGGTTCATTCGGGTGACAATGGAAAAAGGCGGGCCGGCTGATTTCTGCTCAGCCGGGCGTTTCGTTGCAACGTAGAATGTCGACAGGGATATCCTCATCTTTCCCAAAGGAGAGACGCTGATGAGTGACTGCAAAAAGCACGAGGACCACGCGCACCAGCACGGGGCGGGCTGCGGCCACACGGCCATCGAGCATGCGGGACACGTCGATTACTTGCACGACGGCCACCTGCATCATCCGCATGGCGACCACTGCGACGAGCACGCGCTGGACGTGAACGGCCAGAATCCGGCCGCCTGCACCCCGCAGCATGCCTGCACGGGGCACGACCAGCAGCACGTTCACGGCGCTGGCTGCGGCCACGAAGCCGTGCCGCACGGCGACCATGTCGATTACCTGGTCAACGGCCACCTGCACCATCCGCACGGCGATCATTGCGACGACCATGGCCCCGTGAAGAAGGTCGGCGACTGAGTCAAAGCGCCCCGCGCTCCTTTACCGGTCGTCTGATGAGGAGCGAGCCGTTGGAGGAGACGCGGGAACGCTATTTGCCCCAGAGCCTGCCGTTTGCGGAATCGGCAAGTGCCTTCCGTGGCATGCCGACCTTCCTTGATTCCACCACACCTGTATCGCCCGGAGTAATACTTCGTCACACCAAGTGATATGACGAGGTTATACGCTATGCTGCGCCTGACGGCAAGCGTTTTTGCGCGTTTCCGCGTCCAGCCTTCCCGGAAAGCATCGCGCTGCCTGAGCAGCCAGCCGTAACCAGCGCCCAGGCATTTCCTCGGGCAACACTTGCGGCCGATGCCAACCCGCCAAACTGCGCCGCCGATACGCCAGACCGTGCTTGGCGATGACCCACGTCTCGTAGCGGGCGATCCAGCGCAGTAGACAACGCAGGAGGTAGGTGGCGGCTTGGCGTTCGGCCGGCTGGCGAACTACGTGCAAATCGTGCAGTTCCTCGGCGGTCCAGCTGATGGGCGGTAAGTCGGCCCAGCCGGTGCGCATCGGCACAGCGTTGAAGCGGGGGAGGTACAACCCGCCGACCGAAGCCGCGCC
>JAEUIF010000909.1 GCA_016795185.1 Planctomycetia bacterium
GAGCGGTCGCCGTGGCGTGCCTTGGACTCCCAGCCGTAACGATAGGCCGGTGCGTAATCGTCGAAGCTGGCGCCCGGCGGCACGTACGGGCGCTCCTGGTAGTGCATGCGCCAGTAGTTTTCCTCGATGGTCGGATCGAACGCTTCGGCCATGCCCTTGCCGGTCAGCCCGCCGGCCACGCCGCCGGCAATCGCGCCGACGACCGTTCCCGCCGGCCCCGCCACCGAGCCAATCGCCGCGCCGGCCGCTGCGCCCGCCGTGGTTCCCAGACCCACACCCACCGGATGCGCGCCCGGTTCGCCCGTCAGCGGATCGGGGTTGCGGTCGGGCTGGTCGTGATTGCGCTTCGCCATGATTGCCTCCTCGATTTGGGTAGTCGGGCAATCGATGGGGTGCAAATGAAGTGCCGGCGGCGCGTCGCCAAACAGGCGGCGGCAGTGTCAATCACCGGCAGAGGATTGCGCGGTGAGCCGGATCTGTTCAGGGGCAAAAGCAATCTTGCTCGTTGGGATGCTTGGGTGCCATGCCCACGGCTCGGCGTGGGCATGGGCCATTGCAAGCGTCCCATGCCCACGCAAAGCCGTGGGCATGGCACCCAGTAACCTCTGCACGGGAGCTATCGCTCGCTGAACCAAGAGCTACCGGACAAACTGGTAGGGTCCGCTGTGCGGACCACTGAACCACGGAAATTTCAATGGTTAATGGTCCGCACAGCGGACCCTACAGGAGTTTTATCCGCCATCTCTGACCGTTAGTTCGGTCGCCGGCGCAGCAGGCCCGCCCAGGCCAGCGGCGGCGGGCCGGTGTCGCGCGGCCCCGGATCGAAGCGCCCTTCGCGCAGCCAGAGCACGTCGAAGGCACCGCTCCATTCCGCGCGAAACTCTTCTTCCGTGACGACGGGCGGCCCCGGCGATTGCGGTTCGCGTGCATTGCCGGTCAGGACCAGGCCGAGCGCGCCAGGCGCGGTCCAGTTCGCGACGTTGCGCAGGTACGCCGTCCGGTCGAGCTTGCGCACGATGTGATAGCAACCGCGATCGAGAAAGAACTCGTATGTCGTCCCCAGGCTGCCCGGAGCGAGCAGGTCGCGCGCCAGGAACTCGACGCGCACCCCGGCCGCGGCAGCGCGTTGGCGCGCCAGGTCGATCGCGAGTGGACTGAGGTCGAGGCCCGTCACCTCGAAGCCTTGCTGCGCCAGCCAGACGCTATGGATGCCGCTGCCGCAACCGAGATCGAGGGCACGGCAAGGCGCGATCCGCTCGGCGGCGATGGTCTGTTGCAGGAACGAGGACGGTTGCCCGGTTTCCCAGGGCGTGTTGCCCTCGCGGTAGCGCTGATCCCAATGTTCGCGTTGATCCGGTGGATGCATGCGGCCTCCGTGGCCGATGGGCCAGAGCACTTTGCAAACGGGTGTAGCACCCGGTGCCACGGTCCGCACAGCGGACCCTACAGTAATTTCGTAGTAGCACCCGGTGCCACGGTCCGCACAGCGGACCCTACAGTAATTTCGTAGGGTCC
>JAEUIF010000941.1 GCA_016795185.1 Planctomycetia bacterium
GCAAGCGATCCTGCACCGCCTCTACGACGCCGCCGGCTACGAGGACTACATCTACACCGGCCAGCCGCAACCGCCCCTGCCGCCCGAAGACGCCGCCTGGGCGCAGATGCTCGTGCCCGCGCCCGAACGCCGCTGAATTCCGACCGGCCATCTTGCGTATTTCCAGCGGAGGGACGGCGGACTGGACCGCTGCCCAACCTGCCTGCGGCGGAGGACTGGGAATGCCTGGAAAAACGCGGCCCTGCGAGCGTTGCAAGACGATGATCCCGCCCGAACGGATCGAGGCGGTGCCGGAAACTCGGCTGTGCGTGCAGTGCAGTCAAACAGTCGGCGGCGAATTTGAACTACGGGTCACGCCGGAGAACCTGGCCAAGACTGGCAGCCTGAAGAAGAACTACGGCAGCTGGACCATCGAGAAACGCCGCAAGCGTCCGCGGCCGGAAGCAGGGAACTGATGCGGTCGGGTCACGGGGCGAATTGCGGATAGAATACGGTGCGAACCGCAACTTCCCCGGCGGGCAGCGCCGACGCAGCGCTGCCCGCCGCTACTTCCGGAAGCCCCTGCCATGTCGTCCGTGCCCTGTGCGCACTGCACTACCCCCGTGGAAATCACCGACATGCACCGGGGGCGGCGCATTCGCTGTCCGCGCTGCGGCGAAGGCTTCGCGGTGCCCCTGGCTAACGCTCCCCCTCCCACGCCGGCTCCGACTTCTGTGCCGGCCCGTGCGACCATGCAGGCCCCGATCCAGGAAATCCTCGATGTCAGCGCGGCGGATGACATCCTGGCCGGCGTGCTGGGCAAGTCGGTTTGCCAGGTCTGTCTGCGGCTCGCGCCGACCGCCCCGGTCATCTTTCATCAGCACGTCGGAGCCATCATCCTGCACTTTCACAAGCACATCGACGCCCGCCTGTGCCGGGAGTGCATCGACCAGCATTTTCGCGACTACACGCTCAAGACGTTCCTGCTCGGCTGGTGGGGCATGCCTTCGTGCTTCCTGACGCCGGTCTTTCTGGTCTTGAACCTGGTCCGCTATTCCAATGTCGGTAATTTGCCGCCGCCGACAGACGGCAGCCCACGGTCCCCATCCGCGCCAGTCGCTTCGATTCCGACTAGCCCGGAGGACCGTCGGGCCGCAGCCTGGCGCACCGTGCTGCCGCCCGCCATCATTCTCGCACTGGTTTCCAGCCTGGGCCTGCTCTGGGGCCTGTTCGGCAGCATCACCTTGTTCCTGGACCTCGACAATCCACCGCCCGCGCCGCCGCCCGAAGCAGCCGCCGAGGCGCAGCCCGCCGAGGAGAAACCGGCGGAACCGCCGGCCAAGGTCGTCGGCAAGCCTGCTCTCAAAGTCCGTCCCGTGAAGATTGAAACGCCCGAGGAGAAGCGTCGGCGGCAAACGACCAATATCATTCTCTGGGGCACGCAGGGAGCGGTGTCATTCGTAATCCTGATCGGTGCTGTCCAGATGATGCGATTGCGCACCCGCTGGCTGGCGCTAACGGGCAGCATCCTGGCCGTGGTGCCGATCATCGGTCCTTGCTTCTGCCTGGCGTTGCCCATCGGCATCTGGTCGATCATCGTCCTCTGCACGCGCAACGTGCGCGAAGCGTTCGCGTAGACGCGTCTTTCCCAGTTGGCGGTTTCGCATGGCTCAACCCTGGACCCTGACCGCCCGCTGGTTGATTCCCGTGGACGGTCCGCCGCTGCCCGGCGGCACGCTCACGATCGCGGGCGAACGCATTGCCGCCATCGAACCGCACGGTCAGCGGACGCCCGACCTCGATCTTGGCAGCGTCGCGGTGCTGCCCGGCTTCGTCAACGCGCACACCCATCTCGATCTGACCGGGATGCGCGGCCGCTGTCCGCCGACGCCGAACTTCACGGACTGGCTGCGCGGCGTGGTGCGCCACCGCCGCGCCCGCGTGCCGGACCTGCCTGCCTGGAACGTCTTCGATGGCGTCACCCAGGCCGTACGCACTGGCACTACGCTTCTCGGCGACATCGTCGGCGCGGAAGCTGCGAACGGCTATCGGCCGCCCGAGTGCTGTCGGGTCGTCGCGTTCCGCGAACTGCTCGGCTTGCCGTTCGAGCGCATCCAGCCTGCCTGGGAAACTGGCGTCCGCTGGGTGAAACTGCCGACCGATGCGACGAGCCTCGTCCGCCGTGGCCTCAGTCCGCACGCCCCTTACAGCGTGCATCAGCTGCTGTTTCGTCAGGTCGCCTCGCGCGCCCGACAGCAGTGCGCCGGCAGCCGGGAAGTCGGCCGTCCGCATTTGCAGCTGCCGGTGGCGATCCACCTGGCCGAGACGCGCGCGGAACTCGACTTGCTTGCCGAGCACCGCGGTCCGTTCGTCGAGTTTCTGACAGCGCTGGGAGCCTGGAACCCGGACGGTCTGGTGTCCGAGCCGGAACAGCTGATCGAGATGTTCGCCGACGCCGGGCCGGTGTTGTTCGTTCACGGCAACTATCTCGACCCAGCAACGGCTATTCCGCCGAACGCCAGCATCGTCTACTGCCCGCGCACCCATGCCGCGTTCGGCCATGCGCCGCATCCGTTGCGCGAGTTTCTCCAGCGTGGCCTCCGCGTGGCGCTGGGCACCGATAGCCTGGCGTCGAATCCCGACCTCGATATGCTCGCCGAGGCGCGCTTTCTGCATCGGCATTGCCCAGACGTGCCGGCGGCTGACGTGCTGCGCATGATGACCCTCAGCGGCGCCGAGGCACTGGGCTGGGAAGCGGAGACGGGCAGCTTGACGCCGGGCAAGTCCGCCGACCTGGTCGTGCTGCCGTTGCCGGACGTGGACGTCGTCGATCCATGTGCCCTGGTCCTGCAATCGGCAAAATCGGTCTACATGGTGCTGTTTCGCGGAGGGTGGACGGTCTGCGATCCTTGAAAACGCCGGTTTGGATTCATATCAACACAACAGACTCGTAGGTCAGGCTTTCCAGCCTGACGGGAGCTTCAATGTCAGGCTGGAAAGCCTGACCTACCTCGGGCCATCAACGAAGAGACGCATCGATGCCATTGGGATACCTAGCCCTCGTCTTGCATGCCCACCTGCCGTTCGTCCGTCACCCCGAGTACGACGACTTCCTCGAAGAAGACTGGCTCTACGAAGCCATCACCGAGACGTACATCCCGCTGCTCGACGTCTTCGACGGGCTGGAGCGCGACGGCGTCGACTGGCGCATGACCATGTCGGTGACGCCGACGCTCGCGGCCATGCTCAGCGACCCGCTGCTGCAATACCGCTACGTCCGGCACCTCGACAACCTGCTGGCGCTGGCCAGCAAGGAGATCGAGCGCACCCGCTGGCAACCGGAATTCCACCACCTGGCACACATGTACCACCAGCGCTTCCAGCGCTGCCGGGAGGTGTTCGTCAAGCAGTACGACCACAACCTCATCAACGGGTTCCGCCGCTTCTTCCAGACGGGCAAGCTGGAGATCGTCACGTGCGGCGCGACGCACGGGTTCCTGCCGCTGATGTATGGCGTCAACCAGAATGCCGCTCGCGCCCAGATCGAGATTGGTTGCCGGGAATTCGAGCGCCACTTCGGCAAGCGGCCCCAGGGCATCTGGCTCGCCGAGTGCGGCTACATGCCGGGCGTGGATGAGTTGCTGCGCGACGCCGGCATCCGCTACTTCTTCACCGATACGCACGGCGTGATGTTCGCCGAACCCCGGCCGCGTTACGGCGTCTACGCGCCGATTGTTTGTCCCAAGAGCGGCGTCGCCGCCTTGGCCCGCGACACGGAATCCTCCAAGCAGGTCTGGAGCGCTGTGGAAGGCTATCCCGGCGACTACGTCTATCGCGAGTTCTATCGCGACGTGGGCTTCGACCTCGACTACGAGTACCTCAAGCCGCACCTGCACCAGACCGGCATCCGCAGCCACCTGGGCATGAAGTATTACAAGATCACGGGGCGCGGCGACCACAAGCAGGCTTACGACCCCAAGGCCGCGCTCGACAAGGCCGCCGACCACGCCGGCAACTTCATGTTCAATCGCGAGAAGCAGGTCGAATGGCTGTCGGGCGCGATGGACCGGCCCTCGCTCATCATCGCTCCTTACGACGCCGAGCTGTTCGGCCACTGGTGGTTCGAGGGGCCGGACTGGATCAACTTCCTGTTACGCAAGATGTGCTACGACCAGCAGACCGTCAAGACGATCACGGTGCCGGAGTACCTGGACCGTCACAAGAAGATTCAGATCACGCAGCCGACCATGTCGAGCTGGGGCTACAAGGGCTACAACGAAGTCTGGCTCGAAGGTTCCAACGACTGGATCTACCGCCATTTGCACGAGGACGCCGAGCGCATGGTGGAACTGGCGCGAGCCTACCCGCAGCCCAACCACCTGCAAAGCCGGGCGCTCAACCAGGCGGCGCGCGAACTGTTGCTGGCTCAGTCCAGCGACTGGGCCTTCATCATGAAAACGGGGACGATGGTCGAGTACGCCGTCCAGCGGACCCACGTCCACGTCCTGAACTTCAACCACCTCTACGAGCAGATCAAGCGCAACGACATCGACGAACCCTGGCTGGCGGAGATCGAACGCCGGCACAATATCTTCCCTCACGTCGACTATCGGCTGTATGCTTAAGGGGTACAGTTTAGCCGCGCGCCCGAGGCGAGC
>JAEUIF010000969.1 GCA_016795185.1 Planctomycetia bacterium
AGCCCGCTGTTGGTGGCGTCCGTGGCTGGCTGTCGCAACAGCGGGCTGACGCCCGCCGCTCGCCTGGAAGCGCTGCCAGTCCTCGCCCGGTGGCCTACTCGTGGCTCCCGGCGGGCGTCGGCGTCGGGCGGTGCGACACGGCGTCGGGGAACTGATAGCCCGGCGGACGGAGCCCCGCCTGAAAGGTCAGCACATATTGCTGCACGTAATCGTTGGCCGAGGTGCAGAAGAAATCGCCGAAGCCGTGGGCCTTCATCTCGCGCACCGCTTCCGGCGGCGTGAAGCCCTGGTATTCCATGCGATACACCGCCACCAGGCAGCCGGTGCGGTGCAGGCCGGCCCGGCAGTGCAGCAGCACCGGATAGTTCGTCGGATCGTCCATGATGGCCAGGAACTGGTTGATCGCCTTCGGCCGTTCGGTCGGCACGCGCTGGCGGGAGATCAGGTCGGGCGACAGGTGGATGTAGCGCACGCCCAGCTGCCGGCACAGCTCGCTTTCCTTCATGGTTTGCGCACTGAGCCAGTTCTTTTCGAGATCGGGGTCGGGCCATTCGTCCATCGCGTTGACGATGGTGCGGATATTGTAGCGCAGGATGGCGTCGGTGAAGCCGTCGGCGGACAGCTGCCCGCTGCGGTAGAGCACGCCCGGCTCGACGACGCGCAACCGCTTGCCGTCCGTGTAACAGTAGCGGAAGTAACAGAAGGTGCCGGCGGTCACCAGGGCGACCAGGCTGCCGGCCAGCAGCCAGCGGCTCCAGGTAGTCATGCGCTGTGCGCTCCGTGAAAGCGACGGCAGGCCGCCCCCGAGACAACCGCCCGGTTGTCCGGCGCTCATGCAAGGCCGTCGGCATGAGCGGCGGGATTGTGGCAGGGTCGCGACGAAGAAACAAGGCGAGTCCCCTGTCCGGCGGCAAGCCAGCGCGGCGGGGTAAGCGGGGTAAAGCGCCGCTCGCCCGCGGTGTTCGAGTACGTCGGGCTTTCCAGCCCGACCGAAGCGCCCTCGATGGCCGGTAGGTGGTTCGACACGGCGCGACCGGCTGGAAAGTCGGTCCTACCGTTCCGGCCGCTGCGTTTCCGATGGACGTCCATGCCGGGCGCGGCGGTCGGGCGGGAAAGCCCGACGTACTCATCGTGTAACAGCGGCGCAACAACCCCCCTCCGCGGGCCTATTTTCCTCTGCCCGCTTTGGCGGCGCGTGCTAGAATCGAACGGTACCAGTCCGGTCAGTGCCGACGCCTGACACATCATCTCTGCGGAGGTCCGTCGATATGAAGCCCTCATCGTGCTGCTGGGCGCGCTGGCTTTTGCCCTGCCTGATCGCGGGCAGCGCCGCCTTCCTGTTGCTCTGGCCCACGGCCCATGCCGGCCCGGCTGTCGCCTACGTCAAGCTCGACGACAACCCGATGCGCGTCACCGGGCCGTACGTCCACGACAACCTGGCGGCCTACCTGATTCATTCCGACAAGCCGCAGGATGAACGCCGCTTCATCACGTTGCAAGAAGGGCTGGACCGGGGCTGGGTGAAGGTCACCGAGAAGGAGCAGGAGTCCGTCGGCGAGCTGCTGGTCGAGAACCAGAGCGACCATTACCTCGACCTGCAAGACGGCGACTTGCTCCAGGGCGGCAAGCAGGACCGCACCATCTACGCCACGCACATCGTCCCACCGCACACCAAGGAACCGGCGAAGTCGTTCTGCGTCGAGCCCAGCCGCTGGGCCGAGGGCCGCACCGGGCGCGCTTTCGCCAACCCGACGAACCTGGCGCTGGCGCCGAAGGAGATCAAGCAGGCGGCCAAGTTCCAGAACGACCAGCAAGCCGTCTGGGCCAACGTCGCCGGCCAGCGCGGCCAGATTTCCGCGAACCAGGCTTACGCGGCGAACTACGTCACGTCGAGCTTCAACGAGGCCCGCGAATCCGCGAAGCTGAAAGCGGACGTCAAGCGACTGGGCGGCCCGGTCGAGGCCGATGTGCGCCGCGAACTGGGCTGGTACCCGGACGTGGTCGGCATCGCGGTGGCGGTCAACGGTCGGGTGGAAGAAATCGCCATCTACCCGAACCGGCCGCTGCTGGAAAAGATCTTCCCCCGCTTGCTGGAAGCCTACGCCGAGCAGGCCCTGCTGAACCAGGGTGCGGGCGCTGCGCAAACGGCCTCCGCCCGCGAGATCGCCCAGTTCATGCACCTGGACAAGCAGCAGCAGGTGGCCGCCGCCAGCCGGCCGCGCACGACTCTGGAGAACCGCATCAACAATATCAACAATACAATGCAGGGGGCCCGCATCGAAGAAGCGCTCACCAACGACCTTGGCAGGCCGCTGGCCCAGCCCAACGCGGCCAGCCAGCCGCGCATTTCGTTCTATGAGCGTCGGGTCAACGAGAAGAACGGCTTCGACGTGCAGGAAACCGCCGGCAAGTACGCCTGCACGACGAAGTTCGAGGGCAAGACCGTCGGCTACCAGTTCATGAGCCGCAATCAGCCGCAGCCCCGCGTGCAGCCGTCCAGCTGGCGCAATCCGATGGGCCAGGCCGGCGGCGGGCAGATCATCTTCCAGCCCCAGCAACGGCAGACCACGCAACAGATCGATCAGCAGCTGAACAACGACCGCCGACAGCAGCCGGTGCAGCAGAACTTCAACCCCGTCCAGCAGCCGCAGCGGGCGAACCCGCCGGTGCGGATCAACGAGGTGGAAGTGCCCAACGCCACGCCCGCACCGCAAAGCAACAACGACAGTCGGGAAGCGCTGCCCGCGCCGCGGGAAGAAGAACGCCTGCCCGCGCCGCGTTCGGAGAATTAAAGGAGATGTAACGACGAACGAGCGTCGCCGCGTCAGCGGCGACGCTCGTTCAATTTCTTGCTAAACCGCAAGCGGTTGGTCAGACCGCGAGCGGCTTCTTCCACCCCGCCGCTTCCTCGCCGTCCAGGCGCAGCGTCAGGCACTTCGCGCTGCCGCCCGCTTTCAAAAACTCGTCGAGTTCCACCGGCACCGACTGGTAGCCCCAGGCCAGCAAGTCCTTCGCCAGCTGCGGGCAGTTGCTGTTGTGGATCACCGTCTTGCCGACGACCACCGCATTGCAGCCGAAGCGGTGCGCCTCCGGCTCGGCCACCGGCAGCAGGCGGGGAATGTGCGTTTGCAGCACCTTCAGACCGTAGCTGTCGAAGGCGGCCGGGAAGTAGATCGCCTCGCCGGGGGCCAGCGGACAGAAGCAGGTATCGAGGTGGTAGAAGCGCGGGTTGACCAGCTCCAACGGCAGCACCTGGATGCCCAGCACTTCGCCCAGGTGCTGGTGCCCGCGCACATCGCTGCGAATGCGGTAACCGGCGAACAGCGCCGGTCCGCAGAACAGCGCATCGCCCGCGCCCTCGAAGTACATCCCTTCGGGCAACTGCTCGACGATGAAGCCGTGCGCCGCGAAC
>JAEUIF010000970.1 GCA_016795185.1 Planctomycetia bacterium
ATCTTGGCGATGTTCGCCAGTTCGCGGGCGGCGAAGACTCGCTTTTCGGCATCCTTGTCCGATTTGAGCATCTCCGCAAAGCGCAGCGCGTCCTTCGCCGTGGTCTGGGCGGGCAGAATACCAGCGTTCAGGGCCAGTCCGGTCAAAACAGCGGCGAAGATCGAGAAGCGTTGCATGGGTGCGGCCCCTCCCGAAACTGGCCCGGCGTGGTGCTGCGGCCAGGGCTCGCTCGTTTCTACCCTCGATCCGTGCCGCCGTTTCAGGAATTAAAATTGCATCCCCTGGCCATCACTTCGCCTTCGACGCATACGTCCGGCCCAGGAAATCGACGACCTGGCGGCGGACGGTCAGCGGTTCGATGGCACCCGTCTTCCGATAGATGATCTTGCCTTCCGGGGAAATCAGCAGCGTGTACGGCAGCGGGCCTTGCCAGTCCTTGTCGAGGAGGTCGGCGAACTTGTCCGCCTTTTCCACCGTGGAAATGTAGTTCGTGGCCGCCACCTTCTTTTCTTGCAGCACCTTCAAGGCTTCACCGCGCTTGGCCGGATCGTCGATGCTGATGGTAATCAGCTCGAAGTTGCGGCGGCGGTACATGCGGTTCATGGTCACGAACTCCGGCAATTCCGCCACGCACGGCCCGCAGTGCGTCGCCCAGACGTTGATGAGCAGCAGCTTCTTCCCCTCGTTCTTGACCAGCTTGGCCACGCCGGCCTCGTCGAGCGGCTCCAGCTTGACGGGTTCCATGTCCCATTTTTCCAGGGACTTCACCGCGTCGGCCCGTTTGTCGGACCACTTGGTTGAGCAGCCGAAGACGCGCGTGGTTTCCACCGGCACCGGCTTGCCGGCCAGCAGGGCGTCGAGCGCGTTGCGCGTGTCGTGGCTGGTCACGGGCTTGACGTCCGCATCGTCGATGCGCCCCTGGTAGCGCAGCTTGCGTTCCTGATCGAAGAGGAACACCTGCGGAGTGGCCATCACGCCAAAGGCGCGCGACGCTTCCTGCGTGTCGCCGTCGTAGAGGTACGGAAAGGTGAACTTCTGCTCCTTCGCCCGCAGCTTCATGTCCTCGAAGGAATCGCCGAGGTCCGTGTAGCCGAGTTCGTCGAGGCGCACGGCCTTGGGATCGTTGGGCGAGATGGCAACCAGCGCCACGCCCTTCGCCTTGTAGTCCGTGTGCAAGTCGATGATGCGCTTCTCGTAGGCGTTGGCGGTCGGACAGTGGTTGCAGGTGAAGACCACCAGCAATAGCTTGGCGTCCGCAAAGTCCTTGAGCGTATAAACCTTGTCGTCCACGCCCGGCAGCTTGAAGTCCGGGGCGGAGGCACCGATGGACAGCGTCTTGACACCTGGCGGTTGCGCCCGCACGCTCGAGGGCACGGCGACGAACAGGCCGACGATCAGCAACAGCGCAACGCGCAGCATGGATGTTTCTCCGGAACGCGACCGGGCGGCACGTGTATTTCGGGAGTATAAGCGGCGGGAGCGGCGCTGTCGAGTGTGCGTTCAGGCTTCGCAGGCGACGAGGTGGATGCCCCAGACGGCGGGCAACGGCAGTGCGGCCAGGGCGCGCAACGCCGCCAGCTGCTCGGCAAGTTGCTCCGCGGTGAACAGCCCGATGGCGGTCAGCTGGGGGCCGACCTCTTCGTAGAACATGGCCATGTTCTCAATCATCATTTGGTCGGAACGGCCCTCGAACCAGCTGCCGCGTACGTGGCGGTAGCCAGCGGTTTCCAGGGTGCGCGCCAGCGTCGGGCCGGCATCCGGCGACAAGCGGTTCACCTCGTACAGCTGATTGATGGCTGTTGCCCAGTGGCGCAGCGGTGCCAATTCCGGGCGGCCGGTTGCTTCCAGGTAAGCCAGTCGAGCGAGCGGCGTGCGAAAATCCGGTTCGAGAAAACCGATCCGGGTGCCGGGCCGCACGCGCGTGCGCAGCCGGCCCAGCATGAACTCCACCATCGGGACGTGATGCAACACGGTGCGGCCCAGGACCACATCCGCGCCATCGAGCCAGGGGCCGAGTTCGCTGATGTCGGCCCGCGTTGGTTCAAAGCGGGCCGGACCAGGTCCGGTGAGCAGGGCGCTGGCCTGCGCGAGCAGCCCTTCGCTGGTGTCCACGCCGACCAGCACGCCGCCCGCGCCGAGGCGGCACAGCACGCGCTTGCTGAAGCCGCCCGGCCCGCAGCCGAGTTCGATCACACGGTCGGGCGGCCGGACCTGCAATTCGTCGAGCAGCCGTTCGGAAACCGCGGCGAAGTGAGCGTCCTGGATTTCCAGCCGGCGCGCGGCACGGGCAGATTGTCCGAGGACGTAGCCCTGGGGTTCGCTCATGGCTGCTCGCAAAATGACTGCAACGACGGTGAAACCGTGGTTTCGGCGGGTTTGGGGCGCGGTGGGGGCCCAAAAGTCTGTTAGGTAAGGTGGTCTATAGTCCGCCCACCCGCGCCCACCCCCCCCAACCCACACGGC
>JAEUIF010001068.1 GCA_016795185.1 Planctomycetia bacterium
GCACCGACCCCCCCGCACCCCCCCCTCCCCCGCCAGGGGAGAGGGGCCTATCGGCGATCAACGAAACAGCCGCAGCAACCATTCGGCGACCAGGGCTGGCTTCTCCTGTCCTTCCACCTCGACGGTGATCTGCCAGCTCAGCTGGACCCCGCCTTCAAAGTCATTCAGGGCCTGCAAGGTGCTGCGCCCCCGGATGCGCGCGCCGGCCCGCACCGCGCTGGGAAAGCGCACGCGGTTCAAGCCGTAGTTGATGACCCGGCTGAAGCCCGCGACTTCCACGGCCTGGTGATGCAACTGGCTGATGAGCGCCAGTGTCAGAAAACCGTGCGCGATGGTGCCGCCATAGGGCGATTCCCGCGCGGCGCGCTCGGGATCGACGTGAATCCACTGCTGGTCTCCGGTCGTCTCGGCGAAGCAGTCGATGGCGGCCTGTGTCACTGTCAGCCAGTCGCTGACGCCGGCTTCCTGGCCGACCAGGGACTGGAGTTCGGAGATTCCTTGAATCCGGCGAGGTGGCATGACATGCTCCAGAGGTTGGGGGCAGGCTGTACCCACGGCGGGGATAAACCCCGCCGCTCGCTTGGCACCGCGACGGAAAGGAGATCGCCATGACCGTCGAAGCGCCCTTCGCCTTGCATATCTCCTGGACCTGCTACGGCAACTGGCTGCCAGGCGATGAGCGAGGCTATGTTTCCAACACGCTGCTGCCGGAACGCGGCTTCGACCCGAAGCGGAACTTGCCAGGCACTCCCTACACTGCCGACGATGCGTATACTCGCGATCGGGCGCGCCGACTTCAGAAGCAGCCTACCGCCCGATTGTCACGCGACCAGGCGCGCTGCGTGGCGGCGGCGCTGGTCGAGGCGGCCCAGCGCCGCGGTTGGCGAATCGTGCGTGCCGCCGTCATGGCGAACCACGTGCATGTGGTCGTCATGGACTGCCCAGACGACGGCCCTCAAGTCCGGCGCGTCCTGAAGGGCTGTACCCAGGCGGCACTCTGCGAGTTCGCGGGGCAGCAACGTCGCTGGTGGACCGCCAGTGGCAGCGACCGCTACTAGCACGACTGGGAAGCCATCGAGAACGCCGTCAACTATGTGGCGGACCAGGAATGGAAGCTCGCGGAAGTCGTGGACATGAAGGTCTGTTGACCGACTGGACTGATGAGTATCGTTGATCTGAGCGAGCGGCGGGGTTTATCCCCGCCGTGTGGTGGCTGCGATTCGCGGTACGCAGCGCGGTTCGCGTCGCACAACGGCAATTCGTCTACTTGCGGCAGCCTCGCCGGCGAGTCGCGGGCGGTTCACGGCGGGGATCAACCCCGCCGCTCGCTTTGAACCACGACGACATTTGGCGAGCGGCGGGGTTTATCCCCGCCGTATGGCACCCGCATCGCGATCCAATCGCTGTCGTTAGCAGGAGTACCCATGAACAGACTGCTCCTTGTCGTTCTGGTTTTGTGTTTCATGCCGCTGATGTCGCGTGCCCAGGAAAGCCGGCAGGCCACCGGGGTCAAGGTTGGCGAGGTCAGCGATACCTCAGCCATCGTCTGGCTGCGCGTCACCGCCAAGGCAACGCGCAATCCCGACCAGAAGCCGCCCGCCGAAGGCGAGCCGGACGCGCTCGACGGCGCGGTCCCCGGCGCGCCCGGCACCGTGCAACTCCGCTACGGAACCAAAGCCGACCTGTCGGATGCCAAGGCCACGGAGAATGTGGCCGTCAAGGCGGAACTGGATTTCAGTCATCAGTTCAAGCTCACGGGATTGAAGCCGGGGACCGTTTACCACTACAGCGCCGAGACCGCCGGCCCGCAGGGCATGCCGAAGCACGCGCCGCTGACGGGCAGTTTCCAGACCGCGCCGCCCGCCGACGAGCGGACCGAGGTGCGGTTCACCGTCATCACCGGCCAGGCGTACAAGGACCTCGACCACGCCGACGGCTTTCACATCTACGAGGCGATGGGAAAGCTGAAGCCCCACTTCCTGGTGCCCACCGGCGATACGGTCTACTACGACAACGACCCGCCGCTGGTCACCTCGACGGCCCTGGCCCGCTACCACTGGCAGCGGATGTACGGCCTGCCCCGGCACGTCGCCTTTCACTTGAGGGTGCCCGGCTACTGGGAGAAGGACGACCACGACACGCTCGACAACGACTGCTGGCCAGGGCGCGAAGTGAAAAGGATGCTGCCCATGACCTTTCCCGAAGGCCAGCGCATCTTCCGCGAGCAGACGCCAGTTGCCGAGAAGCTCTATCGCACGTTCCGCTGGGGCAAGGCGCTGCAAATCTGGCTGGTCGAGGGTCGGGACTTCCGTTCCCCGAACAATCTGAAGGATGGGCCGGGCAAGACCATCTGGGGGGCGGAACAGAAGAAGTGGCTGTACGACTCGATCAAGGCCAGCGACGCTGACTGGCGCGTGCTGGTCAGTCCGACGCCCATCGTCGGCCCGGATCGGGGCAACAAGGGCGATAACCACGCGAACGCAGCGTTCGCGCACGAGGGGGATGAGTTCCGCCAGTGGGTGAAGCAGAACGTGCCGGACAACTTCTTCGTGGCCTGCGGCGACCGGCACTGGCAGTACTACTCGGTCCACCCGCAGACGGGCGTGAAGGAGTTTTCCTGCGGGCCAGCCAGCGACCAGCACTCCGGCGGTTCACCCGGCGAGAACAAGGACTTTCACCGCTTCCACCGGGTCAAGGGCGGCTTCCTGTCCGTGACGGCAGGGCCGGACGGCAACCGCAGCCGGATCGTCTTCCGCTTCCACGACGTTCACGGCAACGTGGTCCACGAACATCGGGAAACCCGGTAGCGAGATCGTGCTAAACCGCGAGCGGGGCAGTGGGGCGGCTTACTTCTTTTGTTCTTCGGCGGCGACTTCGGGCCGGTTGCGCAGCGGGCCGCGGAAGGTGATCCGCCCCTTGTTGAGGTCGTAGGGCGAGATGGCGACGGTCACGGTGTCGCCCGGCAGAATACGGATGAAGTTCTTGCGGATGCGCCCGGCGATGTGCGCGATGATCTCGTGCCCGTTGTCGAGCTTGACGCGGAACTGCGTGTTGGCCAGGGCCTGCGTCACCTTGCCCTGCACCTCGATGTTTTCCTCTTTGGCCACGGTCGTGTTCTCCTTAAAGCCAATAACTCCCTCCCGCTCCGATCCCGGATCGGAACGGCACCGGCGCTGAACTTGCGCGGACGGGTAATGGTCAGGTTGGAACAGGCGTCCATGTCCTGCCAGGGGAGGTCCACTGCTGATTATACTACGCAGCCCCGGAAAACTCTTGAGGGGAAAATGAGCATTTTGGCACGGAGTGGCAAAACACTGGGGTTTTTGCCACTCCGTGCCAAGAGGCAATTGGCGCGCAGTGGCA
>JAEUIF010000902.1 GCA_016795185.1 Planctomycetia bacterium
ATCATACAGTTCCTTGGTGCCATACGCCATGTCCCAGCTGTTATGGCCGACGCCGGGATATTCGGTGTACTTGGGCTCACCGCCGGCCTTCTTCATGGCGGCGATCATCTCGCGCGAGCCTTCGACCTTCACGGCGGTGTCCTTGTCGCCGTGAAACGCCCAGCAGGGAATGTGCTTGATCTTCTCACCGTCGGCCGGGTTGCCCTTGCCGCAAACGGGCACGATGGCCGCCCACAAGTCTGGGTGCTTGGCCGCCAGGCTCCAGGTGCCGTAGCCGCCCATCGACAGCCCGGTCAGGTAGATCCGCTTCGTATCAATCTTGTAGTCCTTCCGCACCTCGGCCAGCATGGCCAGGGCGCGCTGCGCATCCGCGCCGTCGGCCTGCCAGTTGTTGGGAGCGCCCTTGCAGCGCGGGATCAGTACGAAGAACGGAAACGATTTTTCTTCTTTCTTCACCGCCGGCCCGATGCCGACCTCGACGGGTTGCTTCGAGCCGCCCTCGCGCTCACCCGCGCCGTGCAGGAACAGGATCAGCGGAAACTCGGCATCGTCCTTGTAGCCGTGGGGCACGAACAGGACGTACTTGGCTTCACCGTCCTTGTCCTTGAAGGTCCGGTTGACGAAGCCGCGCGCGTTCTTGTCCTGGGAGTGGACCGCGCTGACGGCGAAAAGGAACAGACAACCCAGTACCAGCAGCAAGCGGTAGGAGAGCATCGTCTACCTCGGGGAACAGGTACGCAGGCGGGATCGGCCGTCAAGGTAACACAGCCGCGCGGGCATTGCAAAGCCGCAAGCGGCGCTTTCAGCCTTTTTCCAGCGGGTAGCCCCGCTCGCGCCAGTCGCGGATGCCGCCGTCCATCGAGATGACGTTCGTGTAGCCCATCTTCTGGAGGTTGTCGGCCGTCAGCGCCGAGCGGAAACCACCGCCGCAATAGAGGACGATCTCCGTGGCGGTATCGGGCACGCGCTGCTCGATGTCCCGTTCGATGATGCCCTTGCCCAGATGCACCGCGCCCGGCAAATGGTCCTTGGCCCACTCGCTTTCCTCGCGGACGTCGACGAGCAGGAACTGCTCGTTGCGGTCCAACCGCTGCTTGATCTGCTCGACGGTCGTTTCGCGGACGCGCTGCTTGGCGTCCTCGACGATTTTCAGGAAACGCGGCGAATGCTGCATGGCCATGTGCGTGTCCTCCTGTGCGGCTGCCCGTGGATGGGATATTCTATGCTTGCCTCCAACTCGCTTCCACGCATGGACCTCGGCCTGCCGTGACGCATCGACTGGCACAGTTCCGGACCTGGCTCGCCCGGCGGCGCGCGCTGCTGGCGCTGGCCCTGCTCTATACTACGCTCAACGCCGTCAAACCGCTCACCGTGGACGATACGGCTTATTACTTCTTCGCCCGCCAGTGCGCCGAACAGCCGGAGCGCCCTTACGATTTTCAGGTCTTCTGGTATCAGGTTCCCGAACCGGCCAACACCGTGCTGGCCCCGCCGGTGCTGCCCTACTGGTGGTCGCTGGCGCTTCGCCTGTTCGGCGAACGCCCCTGGCTGTGGAAACTCTGGCTGCTGCCGTTCGCGATCCTACTCGTCTTTTCGCTGGACAACCTGGCGCGGTGCTTCGCGCCGGGCATGCGACAGCCGCTCGTCTGGCTCACGGTGTTGTCGCCGTCGTTCCTGCCCAGTTTCAACCTGATGCTCGACGTGCCGGCCGTGGCACTGAGTCTGACGGCATTAGCGCTGTTCATGCGTGCCGTCGGCCGCCAATCATGGTTGCTCGCGTTATGGGCAGGCGTCTGTGCGGGCCTGGCCATGCAGACCAAGTACACGGCTTTCATGGTGCCCGCCGTGATGCTGCTCTACCTGGCCTGCTTTGCCCGCAAAGTCAACCGCGTCGCCATCGGCCTGAGCGCGGTGATGCTGGCCATCGTGCTCTTCGTGCAGTGGGAGCAGTTCATCGCCGGTCAATACGGCAAGTCACACTTTACGGCCAATCGGCCGACTTTTCCGGGTTGGGATGATTGGCTGAACGACAAACTCCGGCTGCTCAAGGCGCTGCTGCCATTGCTCGGCGGCCTGGCCCCGGCATTGACATTGCTGGGCATGCTGGCAGTGGGCATGCCGCGCTGGGCGCTGGGGCTCGTGGCGGCAGGCATCGCCATCGGCTTCGGCATCATCGCGGGCTTCGAGATCGAGTCGCTGCGCTTCGGCAACGGCTTCTGGCTGGAACGGCCGCTCGAACAGGCAGTCTTCCTGATCGGCGGCCTGCTGTTCGCCGCCGTGCTGACGCTCGTCTGCTGGGACTTGTGGTTCGCCGCGCGGGACGCACCTTGCTCGTTCAGTCGTCGGGTCAGCGTCTTCCTGATGCTCTGGCTGCTGGGCGAACTGGCAGCGTTCTTCCTGCTGTCCACATTTCCCGCCGCGCGGCGCGTCATGGGCCTGGTGCTGGTCGCGACGCTGGTCGTCGGGCGGCTGGCCAGCCACTTCGACCTGTACCGCCTCGAAAAGCGTTTGGTACGGACCATCGTCGGCGGCGGCATCGCGCTGGGCCTGCTGTTCTATACCGTGGATCTCTGCGATGCCCTGGCCGGGCAACAAGCCGCCGAGTCCGCCGCCCACTGGATTGCCGCTCAGCCCGCCGATGCGGCT
>JAEUIF010001150.1 GCA_016795185.1 Planctomycetia bacterium
GTGGGGGGTTGGGGGGGGGCCTCCACACCGCCGCGCCGCCGGGCCCCCACATGTGCATGGGGGGCGCCCCGGCTCGCCGTTCCGTTGAAATTGCTACTTCTTCTCCGAAGCGTCTGGCATCTGGATCAGCTGGCCCGAGCCGGACCCCGTACCGCCGCGCAGTTCGCGCGTCGGCTTGCTGTCCTTGGTGGCAGGCGTCACCGTGTCCGCGCCGGCCTCGTTGGCCTCATCCTCGGTCTGGTGCAGGCGCTTGCGGCTCAGGCCGATCTTGCGGTCGGCGATATCGACGCGCAGCACCTTGACCTCGAGCTCGTCGCCGACCTTGACCACATCCTCTGGGGTCTCGACCTTGTGGTCGGCCAGTTCCGAGATGTGCAAGAGCCCTTCCAGCCCCTGTTCCAGCTCGACGAAGACGCCAAAGTTAGTAAGCTTGGTGACCTTACCCTTCTTGATCTCGCCGGTGTGGTAGCGGCCGGGAATGTCGCTTTCCCAGGGGTCCGCGCTCATCTGCTTCAGACCCAGCGCGATGCGCTTGCGCTCCTGATCGACGTTCAGCACCTTGCACGTGACCTTGTCGCCCTTGGTCACGACCTCGCTCGGATGGCTGACCTTGCGCACGTGGCTCATGTCGGAGACGTGCAACAGGCCGTCGATGCCTTCCTCGATCTCGATGAATGCGCCGTAGTTGGTCAGGTTGCGGACGGTGCCGGTGATGACCGTTTCCGGCGGATAGCGCTCGGCCACCTTGTCCCACGGGTTGGCCTGCGCCTGTTTCATGCCCAGCGAGATTTCTTGCTTCTCGCGGTTGATGTTCAGGACCTGCACTTCAACTTGGTCGCCGATGGCCACCAACTCGGACGGGTGATTGATGCGCCGGGTCCAGCTCATCTCGCTGATATGCACCAGGCCCTCGATGCCCGGCTCCAGCTTGACGAAAGCGCCATAGCCCATGACGTTGACCACCTCGCCGCTGTGCCGGCTGCCGATCGGGTACTTCTTGTCAACGTTCTCCCACGGGCTGGCCGATTTGTGCTTCAGACTGAGCGCGATCTTCTCCCGCTCGCGGTCGATCCTGAGAATGTAGACCTCGATCTCCTGGTCGTTGCGGACCATCTCGTGCGGGTTGCCGATGCGGCCCCAGCTCATGTCGGTGATGTGCAAGAGGCCGTCAATGCCGCCCAGGTCCACGAAAGCGCCGAAGTCGGCGATGTTCTTGACCACGCCCTTGCGGATCTGCCCTTCCTGGATGTCCGCCATCAGCTTGGCCTTCATCTCGGTACGCAGGTCCTCGATGAGCTTGCGCCGGCTGACGACGATGTTGCGGCGCACCTCGTCGATCTTGAGAATTTTGCACTCAATGGTCTTACCGATGTAGTCGCCGATGTCGGAGGGGCGACGGATGTCGACCTGGGAGGCAGGCAGGAAGACGTTGACGCCGATGTTCACCAGCAAGCCGCCCTTGATCTTGCGAGTGACCTGGCCGGCGATCACGTCGCCTTCCTTGTGCTTGTCGACGATGCTTTCCCATTCCTTCTGCCGCTTGGCCTTGCGGTAGCTGAGGACGATGGCGCCGGAATCGTCCTCGACGGATTCGAGCAAGACCTGGATGGAGTCGCCGACCTGCGGCAAGGTGGGCTGGTCGAGCCCTTCTTCCTTCCACTCCTCGGCGGCGATGACGCCTTCACTCTTGTACCCGACGTCGATGAGCACCAGGTCGCCCTGGATGCCCAGGACGTGCCCCGTAACGATCTTGTTGACCTCGAAGACGCGGGTATCGCCTTCCAGATAGCTGGCGATATCCTGCTCGAAGCTGGTGTCGAGATCCTGGCCAAGCTCCGCATCGGCGACGTCGAACTGGCGAAGGAGGTTGCGATTGACCATGATACAAACGGTTCCTCAATGCCCCTGACGGCGAAACGTGGGTAAGTCCGCCAAGGGTGCAAGGAGTTGGAGTAGGCTTCCCCGCTTCGACCCACCGACGCGGTAGGTGCAAGAAAGTGGGGAAAACCGGGATTCTAGCAGCGCGTTTTGCCACGAACAAGCGGTCGCGTACCTTGACATCTCGACCGCTTCACGACGATACACCGCGATAATCTTGGGCCTCGGCCCCTTGACAGCGCTGGCCCCCTGCCGCTCTGATGGAGGGCAACGAACCCAGGCCGGCGAGCGGAATCACTCATGAAACCACACAAACGGAAGAAGACGCGCGCACCGGGCGTGACGACGGAACCGGCCCCGCTGCGCGTCAAGTTCTTCTCCTTCAAGAGCAACATGCTGCTGGATGGCCGCGCGATCAACGGCGCACTGCCGTCGGAGCATGCCGTCAACGATTGGCTGGCCAAGAACCCCGGCATCCGGATCGTCGAGATTCGGCAATCGATGTGCCAGATGCACAACGACAACTTCGCGACCACGCTTCTGACCGTCTGGTACGAGGGCGGCCCGTCACCCGAACCGCCGCCCGCGCCGGTTCAGGTCGCGACGCCCGTTGTCGCGCAAGCCGCGCCGGTCGCGGTCCAACCACCGGCCGCCCCGGCTGAAGCGCCACCCGCGCCAGCCGCCGAACCGCCGCCCGCGCCCTGATGAACGAAGTGCTGTTGTCCGATGCGAAGCAGGTGACGCGCGGAGTCTGCGGTGCATGAGCTGTCCATCGCCCTGAGTCTGCTCGACGTGGCTGCCGAGGAGGCGGCCCGTCGCGGCCTCGCGCGGGTCACGGCGGTTCATCTGAAGCTGGGACTGCTTGCCGGCGTCGTGCCGGCCGCGTTGCGCTCCGCGTTCGAGTTGGCGCGAGCGGACCATGTACTGGCGGCTGCCGCACTGGTGATCGAGGAAGTGCCGATCACGATCTACTGTCCATCGTGCGCCGCCGAACGTCCGGTGGCGTCGTTCCCGGAACTGGTCTGTCCGGACTGCGGCACACCCGCGGCGCGGGTGGTCCACGGTCGCGAACTCGAAATTGTC
Organism: Planctomycetia bacterium; assembly: GCA_016795185.1. Taxonomy (GTDB): domain Bacteria; phylum Planctomycetota; class Planctomycetia; order Gemmatales; family Gemmataceae; genus JAGVLI01. The sequence continues at coordinate 2,962 of JAEUIF010001150.1, forward strand.
GCGCTCGAATGCGAGTAGTGAGCATGCAACCTCGTCTGGTCCAGGTCCGCCAGCAGGTGTTGAAGCACAACGACGTGAACGCCCGCGCGCTGCGGGAGCAGTTTCGCGCTGCGGGAGTCTTCGTAGTCAGCCTGGTGTCGAGTCCGGGAGCCGGAAAGACGGCGTTGCTGGAAAAGACGCTCACGATGCTGCGCGCAGAGCACCGCGTCGCCGCGCTGGTCGGCGACCTGGCCACCGACAACGATGCCGTGCGCCTGGCCCGCAGCGGCGCGCCGGTCCGGCAGATCATCACGGGTACCGTCTGCCACCTCGAGGCGGACATGGTCCAGCGGGCCCTGGATGGCTGGAACCTGGACGAACTGGATTTTTTGTTCGTCGAAAACGTGG
>JAEUIF010001151.1 GCA_016795185.1 Planctomycetia bacterium
TCACCGAATTCGCTGCTCTCCGAGTAAAGGACCGTTGCGATGCAACCCAAGAGTGCGTTCCAGATCTCCGTTTCGTCGATGGCCGCCGCCGTGCAGCCGTCCGCGACCCTGGCTGCCGGCGCCAAGGCCCGGCAGCTGAAAAGCCAGGGGATCCACGTCTACGATTTCAGCCTCGGCGAGCCGGACTTCGTGACCCCGGAACACATCCTGAAAGCCGCGGCGGACGCCATGAAAGCCGGCCACACGCACTACACGGCCAGTTCGGGCATCGTCGAGTTGCGCCAGGCCGTCTGCCGCTGGTACAAGAAGACTTACGGCATCGACTACACGCCGGACCAGGTGATCGTTTCCAACGGGGCCAAGCACTCGATTCACAACACGCTGGCGTCGGTCGTCGGCCCCGGTGACGAGGTCATCATCCCGACACCGTACTGGGTCAGTTACAGCGACCTGGTACAGATGACCGGGGCCACCTACAAGTTGGTCCATACCACGGCGGAGAGCGGCTTCAAGATGACGCCGGCGCAGCTCAAGGCCGCCATCACGCCGCGCTCCAAGCTACTGATGCTCAATTCGCCGAGCAACCCGACGGGTGCGGTCTACTCGCGCAAGGAACTGGAAGCGCTGGCCGATGTGGTGCTCGACTCGAACCTGACCGTCCTCAGCGACGAAATCTACGAGCAACTCGTCTATGGCGACGCTAAAGCCACCTGCTTCGCCGCCATGCGCCCGGAACTCTACGACCGGACCATCACCATCAGCGGCGCGAGCAAGAGTTACGCGATGACCGGCTGGCGCATGGGCTGGGCGCTGGGGCCGCTGCACGTCATCAAGGCGATGGGCAACGTGCAGAGCCAGCAAACCAGCTGCCCAAGCAGCATCAGCCAGTATGCCGCCGTCGCCGCGCTCGACGGCGACCAGCAGTGCGTGGCGGACATGCGCCAGGAGTTCGCCGCCCGCCGCGACCTCGTGCTGCGCCGTCTCCAGGAAATCCCTGGCGTTTCCATCCTGCCGCCGGACGGCGCGTTTTACGCCTTTTTCGACGTCTCGAAGCACTTTGGACGCACGCTGGGCGGCAAGTCGGTGACCGACTCAGCCAGCTTCTGCCTGGTCGCACTGGAAAGCGCCCACGTCAACCTGGTGCAAGATTCGGCGTTCGGCGCGGAAGGTTATGCCCGCATGTCATACGCCACCAGCAAGGAACAGATCACCGGCGGTCTGGATCGGCTGGAACAGTTGCTTCGCGGGTAGTCAGTCGTCAGTCGTTAGTCGTCAGTCGTCATTGATCAGTAGCTATTCAGTCTTTCTGCAACTGACGACTGACTCCGAGGATGTCATCATGCCGATGCCCGTCTTGCTCCTGAGCGAAGAGGATGTCCGCCAGGTCTTGACGATGGAACTGGCGTTGCCGGCGGTGGAGGACTGCCTGCGGCAGCTGGCGCGGGAAGAAGCCCAGAACATTCCCCGCGCCCGGACCCAGAGCGAGCGCGTGACGCTGCATGTCCTGTCGGCGGCGTCTCGCAAGC
>JAEUIF010001161.1 GCA_016795185.1 Planctomycetia bacterium
CGCACCCCCGGAAGTGTCTCAGGAACCCGTGCCATGTCCCAGACGGTCTCCTGCGCTGGCTGCCAGACGGTCCTGCGCGTGCCGGGCAACTGCACCGACCGCTGGCTGACCTGCCCGCGCTGCCTGGCGACGGTCGAGAACCCGGTGGCCGCGGCACCGCCGGTCGTCCCGGCGGGCGACCATTGCCCAGGCTGCGGCAAGGCGCTCGAACCGACCTGGCGCTTTTGTCCGTACTGCAACTCCTCGACCGCACCGACGCGCTCAACCCCCCGCCGACCGGCGGATGCGGACGTGCGCCTGGATACGGGCTTGATCGGCGTCGGCCTGGTGATCCTGGGACTGCTCGGCGCGGCGGCCATCTTCTTCGGTACCTTCACGTCGGTGCAAGGGCCAAAGTCCTCCCGGAAGGCCACCGACATCGCCGAGATCGGCATGGTCGGCCTGGGCGCGGAACTGGTCCTGCTGCTGGCCGTGGTGATCGGCATCGTGCTGACCAGCACCAGCCGTAACCTGGGGTTCAAGATCGGCGGGGCCATCGCCGGGACGCTGACCATCGTGGCGCTGGTGATGGTGCTGCTCTGTTCGGGCTTCATCCTGCTGTTCGCGACTTGCTTCGGCACCTGACGGTCGTGCGGCCCGTGCCGGTTGTCCGGGCGGCCGGGCGTCGGCGGCCGGCGGCAGCGTGTTTACAGCCGCCCCGCCCTGCGCTTATAATCGGGGGAAGCGAGTGACTGATTGCCCACGCACACCCATCACCCTGGATTGCCAGGAGACTGCGGCCAATGGCCAGCCCCGAGCTGATTCGCACCGAACAACGCCTCGCCGAGGTGGACGCCTTGCAGCAGACCATCAGCAGTCTGCGGCAAGACCTGCAAGCCTACAGCACCGCGCTGCGCCGCGAGCTGGAGGCGCTGCGCCAGGAGGCCGCCGCGTTCATGCCGCTGCTCGAACCGGCCCCCGAGGTCGAGCCCGAGGATGCCGTCGAGCCGCCGGCGCTGACCGACGATTCGGATGACTCGCTCTTCCGCCCGCTGGAAGAGGAGATTCCGCAGTTCCGTTCGTTCGCCGCCAAACCAGCGCCGCCGCCCGCGCGCGCGCCGCGCGGCCGCCCCGCGCCGGAACCGCCCGACGAACCCGCCGCGATGGAGGAACCGCCGCGCAAGCCCATGCGCAGCCCCTTCGAGATGGACGATGAGACCAAGATCGGCGGCAAGCCGGTTTCGGTCATGATCTCCGACGGCACCGCCAGCAGCGACCCGCTCTCGGGCTGGGTCATCGACCGGCCGTCCGGCGGCTTCAAAATCCTGGTGGACGACGAGATCCCGATCGGCTCGGTCATCAGCGTCAAGCCGAACGTGCCGTCGCCGAACGCCCAGTGGGTGAACGTCTGCGTCAAGAGCAAGCGGCCGGAACGGCACAGCTGGATCATTTCCTGCACCTTCGTCGAACGGCCGCCGTGGGCCGCGCTGGCCCTGTTCAACGGTTGAAAAAACGCCGACCTTGCGAAGCCGCGAGCGGCTGGACCCTCACCTTGGGAGACGACACCGTGCCCGACCCGCTGCTGGTCCACAACGTCTATTTCGCGCTGCACGACGCTGCCCCCGCTGCCCGCAAGAAGTTGCTGGCGGCGTGCGATAAATACCTGACGCAGCACCCCGGCATCGTCTACTTCGCGTGCGGCGAGCTGGCCCAGGAGTTGAACCGCGAAGTCAACGACCGCGCCTTCGACGTGGCGCTGCACATCGTCTTCACCAACCAGGCAGCGCACGACCAGTACCAGGACGCGCCCACCCACCATCAGTTCATCGAGGAGAACCGCGCCAATTGGAAGCACGTGCGCGTCTTCGATTCGACTTGCGCCCCGGCGGGAAAGCCCACGTAAGGTGGTGGGGTGGTTCAACGCTTCTCCAAAGCGTCGCGAAACGATAAAGTGCATTGGTGCAATATCAAGGGACTGGTTGCTCAACAGAAGGCCTTTCTGGGTGCCATGCCCACGGCTTGGCGTGGGCATGGGAACCTTGCAAGCGTTTCATGGCCACGCCAAGCCGTGGGCATGGTGCCCGAACCTCCGACTGAGCAAGTTGTCTCTTCCACTTGCAATAAGCCTGCGGAACGTAGTCGCCTCCCTTGCATTTTGAGAAGGACCTCGCCGGTATGGCCGAAGTTCTCGACTGGCAGCTGCAATCCGGCCGCCGGCTGATCCTCGAAAGCGCTGTGCAGGAACTGGAGCGCGGCGGCTTGGTCGTGTTCCCGACGGACACCTCGTACGCGCTGGCCGGCAGCGCGCTCGCGCCAGCGGCCGTCGAAAAGCTCCTGGCCCTGAAGCCCGCGGACGAAATCCCCGTGCTGGCCCTGGCCAGTCCTGGCCAGGCGCTCGACTGGGTGCCGCGCATGAGTCCGCTTGGTCGCCGGCTGGCGCGCCGCCTCTGGCCCGGCCCGGTCACACTGGTCTTTCCCGACGCGGCCGACGGCCTGGCCAGCCAGTTGCCCGAGGGGATGCGCGCATCGCTGTGTCCGGCCGGCAGTGTCGCTTTGACCGTACCCGGCCACGAAGCCCTCGCCGAAATCCTGTATCACCTGCCCGCGCCGCTGGTGCTCGTGCCCCTGACGCCGCCGGCCGAGGCCACCGAGATCACCACCGCGCAGCTGAGCGAGGTCGCCGGCGAGGCAGCCTCGCTGATCGTGGCGGACGGCAACCGCCCCACGAAACCGCCCAGTTCGATCATCCGCATTGAAGGCACGTCCTGGACCATGCTGCGCGAAGGCGCGGTCCTGGCCGACGAAGTGGCCCGCTGCACCGCCTGCGTCATCCTGTTCGTCTGCACGGGCAACACCTGCCGGTCGCCGATGGCGGAGGCGTTGTGCAACAAGCTGCTGGCCGACCGCTTGCAATGCTCGCCACAAGAACTGGCGGCGCGCGGCTATCATGTGGTATCGGCGGGGCTCGCCGCTTACCCCGGTGATGAAGCCAGCCCGGAGGCCGTGCGGGCGGTGCAGGAACTTGGCGGCGACCTGACCGCCCACGCCAGCAAGCCGTTGACCGCTGACTTGGTGCTGATCGCCGACCACTTGCTGGCCATGACTCAGGGCCACCTGGCGGCTGTGCTGGCGCGCTATGGCCAGTACGGTCCCCAGCCCCGCCTGCTCGATCCGACCGGCGGCGACGTGGCCGACCCGGTCGGTGCGGATCAGGAAGTCTACCGCGCTTGCGCCCGGCAGATCGCCCAGCACCTGGAGCAGTTCTTGCCCGAATTGCAGCTGCCGTAGTTTCGTTGCAAGAAGCAGCTTGCTCAGTAGAGGCTTGGGTGCCATGCCCACGGCTTTGCGTGGGCATGGAAAGCTTGCGACACTCCCATGCCCACGCAAAGCCGTGGGCATGGCATCCTTAGAATTCGCATTGCACCATTGGTTCCTTGATCGCGCTTTGGCCCCCGCGATTCCTCCCTGCCGTGACGGGAGCACTGAAATGGCAACCACCAAATCCGTCACCGCCTGGCTGGCTGAGCGCGGCCTGAGCCTGGACCAGCTGCTCGACGCGGCGGCCCTGGAGCGCAAGGTCGCCGAGGCGATCCTGCACGGCCGCTACACGCCGAGTCCACAGCAACGGCAGCGCATCGCCGTCGCCCTGGGGGTGCCGGTGGAGCAGATCGCCTGGGGCCACATCAACGAAGTGCAGAATCTCCACGGCCACGGCCCGCAATTCGGCCGGACGCCCTGAACACGCCAGCCCGGCGAAGGAGGCGACATGGAAACCAGCAAGGCGGTCGATGAATTGTGTCGGGAACGCGGCATCGACGTGCGTCAACTGGCGGAACAGGCGAACCTCGACGAACAGCGCGTGCTGGCCATCGTCCTGGGCCGCTGGACGCCCAGCCCGGCGGAGCGCGACCGCATCGCCGCCGTCTTCGGCCTGACGCGCGAGCAGGTCGCCTGGGGGCACAAGACGCCCATTCAGCACATCTACGGCAGTGGGCCGGGGTAGCGGGCATTCAGTCCGTTCTCGGCAATCTGGGCGAAGCGACAGGAGGAATGCCATTGCCGAAGCAACCTTCGCCGCCGCCGAAAAAGCGGCGGACGCGCGAGCATGTGATCGCCGACCTGAGCGCCAACCATGTGGAAAAGCACGCGCTGCTTCGTGGATTCTCAGTCGAGCGTATCCGCCACGACTATGGCATCGATCTCTGGATCGCCACCTACAACCAGCAAGGCGAGGTGGAGAACGGCCAGATTCGAGTGCAGCTGAAGGCGACCGACGATTTGAAACTCGTTGCTGGAGGCAAGTTCATCAGTTGCCGTGTGGTGCGTGAAGACTTATCGCACTGGCTGCTCGAACCGATGCCGGTTATTCTGATTGTGTACGATGCACGTGCGGATCTCGCCTATTGGCTGTATGTCCAGGCATATTTCGCGAAGCGGCGCGATTTTCAGCTGCACCGGATCGGAGCCGATATCACGGTTCACATACCTCGCGCCAATGTCTTCAACGGTGATGCTCTGGACCAACTCGTGGGCTTTAGAGACAAGCTGCTGGCTCAAATGACGGGGGTCGTCCACCATGACTGACCAGATAACCTTCGACCAGGTGCAACGCCTGCTCGGCAAGGTCGGATTCGTGCGAACGCCCGTCAAGGGAACCCATGTGCTGTACGAGCATAAGCGCACTGGCGCTCTGCTGGCATTCCGCCCTCACCGTGACACCGAATCGGTAGACCCAATGACCCTTTCCATCGTTCGGAAAACGCTCGACGAGAATGGATTTCTCGAAAGCGACGGTTTCGAGCAAGCGTTGCTCGAAGCGAATGGCCGTCGCGTCGCGAAAGCCCCGCATGAGTAGGCCGGAAAGCCGGGTTAATGAACCCCGGCAGCACTCGCCTGCGGCGCGCGGCTAAACGTGGTTGGGCGCGTCAGGAACGCGGCCAGGTAGAGCGCGGCCACCAGCAGCAGCAGCGCCTTGACGCCCGTCAGGTACGTCAGCGATTGCAATAACCCACCGACGAGCGCGCCGATCAGGTTCGCACCTAGCGCCAGGTCCTTGCGCTCCACCGCCGCGAACGACCGAATGAACACGATGCCGCTGAACAGCATCGGCAGGCTGGTCAGCGCGCCCACCAGCAGCGCCTTCTGGGCGTAGGGCAGGAACGCGAACCGCGAGATGTCCAGGAAGTACAGGCCCAGACAAGTCCCCAGCAGCAGGACGTACACCGGTCCCGGCGGCAGCTGCGGCACACGAGCGACGATCAGGTTCGCCAGCAGCACCAACGCCAGGATGCTGGAGATGATGACCGCGTTCACCTCCCAGGTGTTGCCGAGCACCACGGCGGCCTTGCTGATGTTCTGCACTTCGAGCAGCAGGAACGCCGCGCCCAGGAAGAAGAAATGCCAGTGCGACCGGTCCCAGCCGCGCAGCAGGCCGGGCACCTGCAAGCGGCGCAGGCCCCGCCAGAGCAGCAGCCCCAGCAGTCCCGCCAGGCACAGGTGCAGCCAGGGAATCGACGGCCGTTCGAGATAGAGGTAGGGCCAGTCGTCGGTGGCGAGCCGCGTGTCGCCGGTCCACGCGATGGGGTCGGCGGCTTGCCAGGCGGCGATGCGTTCCTTCAGCCGGGGCTGGCGTTCGAGCTGTCGGTCGATGGCCGCGCGGTCCCCCGCCACCAGCATGAGCCCGCCCCAGCCATAGCCGGTGATGGGAATGCGAAACGCGAGCGGCTCCGCCCCGAACACATCGCGCAGCACGCCGGCCAGCCGGTCGGCGATGAACGGCTTCTGCGCATGAAAGCTCAGCACCAGCACGCCGTCGTCCTTGAGCAACTCTTTCGCGCGGCGGATGCTCTCGCGGGTGTAGACGTAGTGGTCCAGCCGGGCGTTGGTCATGGCCGTGGTCGTGTGCGAATCGAGCAGACCGAAGGCGACCACGTCGAAGGACTTTTCCGGACAGGAAGCGAAGTACGAGCGGGCGTCGTCGATGACGACTTCCACGGCGGGATGAGCGTTGTACGGCCCTTCCGGATGGTAGGCCCGCCCCAGCGCGACGATGGCCGGGTCGATCTCGACGGCGACGATGTGCGGCACGCCGTTGCGCGCCGCGCCGGCGGCGTCGTTGCCGCTGCCGGCCCCGACGATCAGCATGCGGCGGGGCTGCGGGTGCAGTAGCGCGGGCAGATCGTACTGACTCAGGCCGCGCATGTCCGCCGGAAAGCGCTGCGGGTCGGTCGTGGCCTCCGACCGCAGGTCCACCAGCGCTTGATAACCGACGTTGTTGACGTGAATCAGGTACTGGCCGATGTCCGCTTGCTGCCGCGCGTCGTACAGGGCCAGCTTCTGATACGGCGACCACCAGATTTCGCGCGCTCCCGGCAGCCAGCTGGCGATCCACGCCAGGACCACCACGCCGCCCAGCAGCGCCAGGTCGAGCGTTTTCGGCCGACCGCCCGCGAAAGCGAACGGCAGCAGCAACAGGGCGGCGACCGCGACCCAGGCGACCGGCGGCTGGTTCAGCGCGCTCAGGAGCACGAACAGCCAGATGCCCAGCAGACTGCCGGTGACGTTGACCGAGTACGCCCAGATGGGGCGCGGGTGGTCGTCCAGCAACCGGCCCAGCCAGCGGCCCAGCGGCACGAAGATGTCCCAGATCACCGCCATGAGCAGGAAGGTCAGCGCCAGGCCGCCCGCCAGGGCACCGAGGGCCTGCCAGGGACTGGCGGCCGAGCCCTCGTACCAGATGGTGAAATCGCCGAACAGGCTCAGCATTTCGCTGATCTGCCCCAGCGCCCAGCGGGTCAACGGCAGCGCCAGCAGGAAGACCAGCACCGAGAGCGGGACGAGCACGTCGCGCAGCGCCACTGGCTCGCGGCAGGTCAGGCAGCCCATGCCCAGGCCGAGAAAACAGACGACGAGAATGGTGTTCTGCAAGTAGGCGAAGATGCGGATTTCGGTGCCGATCCAGCGGATGAGCAGCAGTTCGAGGAACAAGCCCAGGACGCTAATCAGAAACAACGTCCCCGTGCGGCCGGTCGTCGGCGCACGTTCCAGGGCCGCGGGACCGTCGTCAGGAGATGCTTGCGTCATGCCATCAGGTCTCGGAAGCGGAATCGAGTGGGATCGCCGGTAGCTCTACCTTAGCTCGGATTCGGCGCGGGTGCGTTCAGCCGCGAGCCAAAGGCGAGCGCTGCGTCGCAGCGCTCGCCTTTGGCTCGCGGCTAAACGTCGTTACTTTTTCAGCGGTACCGTCTGGAGCGCCAGCTTGTGGTTCTCCGACGCCGAACCACCGGTGATGACCAGCAGGTCGCCCCTGGCCGTGAACGCCGCGGCGCGCGGCGATTTCAGCGGCACGCTGGCTGTTTCCTTGAAGGTCGCGGTATCCCAGACCACCAGGCGTTCGGGTAGCGTGCCGACGAGTCGCTTGCCGTCCGGCGCGAAGGTCAGGCTGTGGCACCACTTGGCGAGCGTCGGCAGGGCGGCCAGTTCCTTGCCGGTTTCGCCGTCGTAGACCTTCACCAGCAGGAACTTATCGACGAACATCGCCGCCAGTTGCTTGCCGTCGGGCGAGAAGCGCAGGGCGTTGATCTCGGCGTGGTGTCCCGGTATTTCCGCCAGCTGCTTGCCGGCGACCACGTCCCAGAGGTGCAACTCGCCCTTGCGCGTGCCGGCGGCAAGACGCGCGCCGTCGGGCGAGTACGTCAACGCGATGACCGAATTGATGCCGCCCTTCAGTTCCTGTTCTTCCTTCATGGTGGCCGTGTCGAAAATCTTGATGATCGCCGCCCCCACCTTGTCCGGGGTCCGTACCGCCGAACCAACGGCCACGCGGGTGCCATCGGGCGAGAACGCCACCGCACTGCCGCCGCCCTCGAACATGGCGACGCCGATTTCCTTCTTGCCGGCCGCCAGCCGGGCCGTGCGGTCATCCGCGCCGGAGATGAAGAGCTTGCCGTCCGGCGAAATGGCCACGGCGCGCGCCGGCCCCTTGTGCTTGAAGGTTTCGAGCAGCTTGCCGTCGATGGACCAGAAACGCACCGTGGCGTCGATCGCGCCTGAAATCACGAACTTCTGGTCGGGCGAGAACTGCACGTCGAGGACTGGCCCCAGGTGGCCGACGAACTCGCGCCGCTGCTGGGCGAGCACGTCGGGTGCGTCGACCAGGGCCAGGCCGATCAGCAGCAGGACGAAGACCGACCACGTTCTGGACATCCGGAGGCTCGCTTTCCGTGGAATGAACCGCTGGCGGTTGAGCACGCCGCAGCGCTCGCCTTCGGCTCGCGGCGAAACATTAAGACGGCTGCTCATCTTTTTCTCATTTTCTAAAATAGTTCCCGCTTGCGTCTTCGTTCAGATCAGTTATCCTAGCATTGAATACCTGCCGGGAGAGGTCTTTCCAACCTGCCAATGGCCACTCCCAGTCTCCCCTGCCCCAAAGGGGAGGTTTGCAGCAACATCCTACCACCGTTAAGGGGGGAAGCCTCATGCAAGGCACCTGCACACGCTGGCTCGTCCTGACGGCCCTCGCGGCCCTCCTCTGGTCAGACGGGCGCCTCTCGGCCGCGGACGTCGCAAACAATGCCCCGGCCAACGAAGACAAGGTCGTACTGCCCAAGCCCGCCGACGTGCAAGCGCTGGCCGTCCAGCCGGCGAAGGTCGCGCTCAAAGGCGGCGACGACGCTGCCCAGCTGGTCCTGACCGCCAATCTGGTCGGCGGCCGGCTGCAAGACCTGAGCGGCGATGTGAAGTATGAACCGGCCGACCCCAAGGTCGTCCGCGTCACCACCGCCGGCCGCGTCATCCCGCTGGCCAACGGCAGCACCGAAATCACCGTCACCTACGGCGACAAGTCGATCAAGGTTCCGGTCACCGCCGAGGCGGTCGATCAGAACCTGCCGATCAACTTCGGCAACCAGATCGTGCCGATCTTCACCAAGCTGGGCTGCAACTCGGGCGGCTGCCACGGCAAGGCATCCGGCCAGAACGGCTTCAAGCTGTCGCTGCTCGGCTTCGAGCCCGACCTCGATTACATGACCCTGGTGAAGGAAGGCCGGGGCCGCCGGCTCTTCCCCGCCGCTCCGGATAACAGCTTGCTGCTCCTCAAGGCCACCGGCGTCGTCGCCCACGCGGGCGGCAAGCGCATGGAAGAAGGCTCCGACGAGTACAAGCTGACCCGCCGCTGGATCGCCGCCGGCATGCCCTTCGGCGACAAGGCGGACCCGACCGTGACCAAGATCACGATCTTCCCCGAACACCGCGTCCTGAGCCGCAGCAACAAGCAGCAGATCGCCGTCTACGCCCACTACAGCGACGGTTCCATCGAGGACATCACCCGCCGCGCTCAGTACGAAAGCAACGACACCGAAGTCGCCGTCGTCGATAACCTCGGCGTCGTCCGCACGCTGGAGATGGCCGGCGAAGCCGCCATCATGGCACGCTACCAAGGTAAGGTCTCCGTCTTCCGTTCGACCGTCCCGCTGGGCAAGAACGTGCCCGACTGGAAGTTCGACCCGAAGACCTCGGTGGACGTCCACACCGCCAAGAAGTGGAAGGAACTGGGCCTCCAGCCGTCCGAGCTGTGCAGCGACGAGGAATTCCTCCGCCGCGTGTCGCTGGACATCACCGGCACCCTGCCCACGCCGGAGCAGGTCAAGGAGTTTCTGGCCGACCAGGCCGCCGACAAGCGCGACAAGCTGGTCGATAAGCTCCTCGAAACCAACGAGTACAGCTACTACTTCGCCAACAAGTGGGCCGACATCCTCCGCGTCAAGCGGCGGAACCTGCCCGACCGCGCCGTGGGCACCTTCGGCTTCCATAACTGGATCCGCGAGGCGATGGCCCAGGACAAGCCCTACGACCAGTTCACCCGCGAAATCCTGGCCGGCACCGGCGACAACGTCAAGAGCCCGCCGACCGTCTGGTATCTCGAACTGACCAACCCCGAGAACTTCGTGGACGACACCGCCCAGGTCTTCCTCGGCCTGCGGATGGCGTGCGCCAACTGCCATCACCACCCGTACGAGAAGTGGAGCCAGGATGACTACTGGGGCCTGGCCGCCTTCTTCGGCCGCGTCGGCCGCAAGAACATCGTCACCCCCGGCGTGAACCAGCAGGGCCAGAACAAGTCCCGGCAGTTCATCTACACGAAATCCACCGGCAACGTCATCAACAAGCGCACCAACCAGCCGGCCCCCATCAAGCCACTGGACGGTGAGCCGATGACGATCGCTCCGGAAGAAGACCCGCGCCAGAAGCTCGTGGACTGGATGGCCGACCCGAAGAACCCGTTCTTCGCTCGCGCCGTCGCCAACCGCTACTGGGCGCACTTCTTCGGCCGCGGCATCGTCGATCCGCTGGACGACATGCGCGTCACGAATCCGCCGAGCAACCCCGAGTTGCTCGACGGTCTGGCCAAGGAACTGGTGGACAGCAAGTTCAGCTTGAAGCACCTGATTCGCACCATCTGCAAGAGCAAGACCTACCAGCTCAGCTCGGTGCCGAACGACTTCAACAAGCACGACAAGCACTCCTACGCCCGGTACTACCCGAAGCGCATGGGCGCTGAAGTGCTGTTCGACGCGGTCTGCCAGGTGACGAACGTGCCCACACCGTTCGCCGGCCTGCCGACCGACAAGTACGCCCCGAAGCGGGCCATCATGCTGCCCGATGAATCGTTCCAGTCCTACTTCCTGGACGTCTTCGGCCGCCCGCAGCGCATCAGCGCCTGCGAGTGCGAGCGCGTCAGCGAGGCCAACCTGGCCCAGGCACTGCACCTGCTCAACTCCGACGAGGTGCAGACCAAGCTGGCCGCCGGCAACGGCCGGGCCGACCTGCTGGCCAAGGACGCCCGTCCGGACGCCGAGAAGGTCGAAGACCTGTTCCTCTGGACCTTCGGCCGCCGGCCGACGGACAAGGACAAGGAAGCGGCCCTGGCGCACATCGGCAAGTACGCCGACAAGCCCAACGGCAAGAAGGTCGCCTACGAGAACATTCTCTGGGCGCTCCTGAACTCGAAGGAGTTCATCTTCAACAAGTAAGTTGAAGACGACTTGCGACAAACCCAGCCGGCCGGGCCTGTACAGCCCGGCCGGTTTCTTTTTGCGCGCTGGCAGAACCAGGCGGCCGGCGGCGGCGTAGTCCAACAAGCTGAGTAGTTGCCTGGACCTACTTGTCTTACTTCCGGGCGAGGGGGGGGGGGGGGGGCCCCGGGGGGGGGGCCCCGCGGGGGGGGGTGTTACAAACCGCGGCCCCCCCCCCCCCCCCCGGGGAGGATGGGTGGCCGCCCCCCCCCCCCCAT
>JAEUIF010001181.1 GCA_016795185.1 Planctomycetia bacterium
TGCACAAACGGTTCAAAGACGCGGCCGAGCAACATGAGGGTATCTCCAGGGCCAGCGGCTGGATGCCAAAGGGAGATACCAGTTTATGACGGCGCAGCTGCATCAGCAGCTGCACCTTGGAAGCCCTGCCCCTGCGGGGTATACGGATTTGGTTCGCTGCTTTCCCAGGGTGCGCTGCGCGACCCTGGGCTGTGGAGTGTAACCGCTTCGCGGTATCGAACGCTGACGAAGCTCAGATTTTGACTGATCGCCAGCGTCATCGTCTGCTGTGCGAACCACACAAGTCAGGTACAGGCATGATCCAATCGCGCGGACTGCTGAAGCAAGTTTGCCAGGCCCTGGACGATGCCCGCGCCCAGACGGGCCAGGATCAGCACCTCTTGCAAGCGTATACGGCCCGGCGCGATCCGGCCGCCTTCGCCGACCTGGTCCGCAAGCACGGGCCGCTGGTGCTCGGCGTTTGCCGGCGCGTGCTGCACGACACGCACGATGCGGAGGATGCCTTTCAGGCCACGTTTCTGGTCCTGGTCCGCAAGGCCGGTTCGATTCGCAAGCGCGAAGCGGTCGCCAGCTGGCTGTATGGCGTTGCCTACCGACTGGCGAGCAAACTGAAGCTCCAGGCCGCTCGTCGTCGCCAGCGCGAGCGCGAAGTTGCGCCGCCGACCACGGCCAGGGCCGGCGACCTGACCTGGGACGAGCTGCGCGGCCTGCTCGACGAGGAACTGGCCCGCCTGCCCGAACGCTGGCGCGCGCCGCTGCTGCTCTGCTATCTCGCCGGCAAGACCCAGGACGAGGCAGCCCAACAACTCGGCTGGAGCTTCGGCACGTTTCGCCGTCGCCTGGAGCGCGGCCGCGACGTGCTGCGCGAACGCCTGGCGCGCCGGGGGTTAGCGCTGTCGGCGGCGCTGTTCCCCGCCTTACTCACTCAGCAGGCGGAGGCGGCATTGCCTGCGGCGTTGCTGGCGGCGACCTGTCAAGCCGCCGAGGCGTTCGCCTCCGGCCCAGTCGCGGTCGGCGCGGTCGCGTCGTCGTCGGTTCAATTGGCGGAGGAGTTCATGCGCACGCTGCTGTTGACCAAACTGAAGGTCGTGAGCATTCTGGCCGCGATGCTGGCGCTCTGCGGTGCGGCGCTGGGCGTCTGGCGGTCGGGCCTGACGGGCCTGACGGGCGTCGTCGAGCCTGCCGTGTTCGGCGCTGTCGAGCAGCAACCGGCGGCGGCCCAGCCCCCAGCGCCCGGCGATGCTGTCGCGAAACGGTTGGCCTTCCCGCGCCGGCTCCTGGCCGTCAGCGTCCATAACTATGCCTACTTCAATCCCGTCAGCGCCGGTGCCGGCGAACAGTCAGGCGCGCAGCTCATCCAGCGCCTCGCGGAACGATTGTCGATCCCCGCCGAGCAGCTGGTGCTGTTGAGCGATCGCGCGCCGCCGGCCGAGCCGCGACCCCAGTTGCCGCCGCTCTCCGCCGCCGAACTGGCTCGCCTCCCCGACGAAGAGGTCCAGCGGCTGCTCGACGGCCGGCGGGTCTCACCGCCGATGCCGCCGACCCGGGCCGTCATCGAGCATAACGTCCGACGCTTCCTCGAAAGTTGCCGGTCCCAGGACCGCATCGTGCTACTGTTCGTCGGCCATGCCGTCGAGATCGACGACCAGGCGTACCTGGCCCCGCTGGAAGGAGAGCGCGACCGGGCGGAGAGCCTGATTCCGGTGCAGTGGTTCTACGACCGGCTCGCGGAATGCAAAGCGCGCCAGAAGGTATTCGTCGTGGACGTCTGCCGTTTCGACCCCGCGCGCGGCGAAGAACGCGGCGCAGCGCCTGCGATGGGCAAGCGGTTGGATGACCTGCTGGCCAGGCCGCCCGCCGGGGTCCAGGTGCTCAGCGGCTGCACCGCCGGCCAGCACTCATACGAACTGGACAACAAGGCGCAGGCCGGCGTGCAGGGCGGCATCGTCCTCAATCTGCTGCCGCAACTGAAACTGGAGGAAGCACAGCGCCCGCAGGATTCGCTGCCAGTCGCCGCGCTGGTCAAAGCGCTGGCGCCGCGTACCCGCTATCTGGCCCAGGCGTTTCTCCAGGAGGAACAGACGCCGCGCCTGAGCGGCGTCGAAGCCGAGTCCCGGGAACCCTACGACCCGAAGACGCCGCCTCCGCCACGGTTCAAGCTCGAACTGGCCGGCGCGTTCCAGAAGGGCATGGCCACCCGCGCCGAGATCGAAAGTCTGTTCACCGAGATCGCCGGCCTCCCCGCGCTTCGCACGGGCAGCGCCGCGGTGGCGTTCGAGAAACAGGTGCTGCCCATCTTCCAGGCGAAGTGCGCCCAGTGCCACCTGGGCGATAACAATCACAAGGGCAAGGTCGACCTGCGTACCGTGGCCACCATCAAGAAGGGCGGCTCGGAAGGGCCGGCGGTCGTGCCGCACGACCCGAAAAAGAGCCGGCTCTGGCAAGCCCTCGAACAGGCCGAGATGCCCCCCAAAGGTTTCCCCGCGCTGACGGCGGCCGAGAAGGTGGTCATTCGCCAGTGGATCGCAACCGGGGCGAAGGACAGCAAGGAAGCTGCCCTGGCCTCCAATGTGCCGGGGCCCGACTTCGACGCGCTGCCACCCTTCCCGGTCGCCCGGCTGGCGGTCTACGCCGCGGACGGCAAGGACTCGCTGCTGCGCGAGAAGGTGCGCGAGGCCATCGCCCTGCTGAAGTCCAACGAGATCAACCAGTACTTCCAGGATGTGTTCATCAAGAACTTCCAGAACGGCAACCAGCAGCAGGAACACGCCTTCAAGGACCAGCTCTACAACATCCAGACGGGCACCGGCCTGATCGTCTTCAAGCTGGACAGCATGCTGGAGGAACTCAATGGCCTGAAGACCGACCGCGCCAGGGAAACCAAGCGCTGGCAGGCGTACTACGATTACATCCGCGCCCGCCTGGCGGCCCGGATCGCCCACGTCTACGAGTACAACGCCAAGCTCGGCGAGATGCGCAAGGAATTCCCCGAAATGGACCCCAACATCCATAGGGGCTGGCAACTCGCCGCCAAGGAAAAGATCTCCGACCGCGACGCCGCCATGAACGACAAGCGGGCCAAGGAATACCTGACCACCCTCGCCGCGGAGCACGCCGGCACCCCCTGGGAACTGCTGGCGCAGCGCGAGTTGCAATTGGCGCTGGGACTGGAATGGCGACCCCGCTA
>JAEUIF010001187.1 GCA_016795185.1 Planctomycetia bacterium
GTCGGCCAGTTTCTCGCCCCGGCCCAGCCGTTCGCCCACGTGGCGATTGCGGCCGTGCCGGCTGATGCAGGTCGTGATCAGGTCGCCAATGCCGGCCAGGCCGAAGAAGGTCTGGGGGCGGGCGCCCAGCGCGGCACCGAAGCGCGTCATCTCGGCCAGGCCGCGCGTCAGCAGCGCCGCCTTGGTGTTGTCGCCGTAGCCCAGGCCGTCGGCGATGCCGGCCGCGATGGCGATCACGTTCTTCAGCGCGCCGCCTAACTCGACGCCCGGTAGATCACTGTTGGTGTAGACGCGGAAGCGTTCGGTACTGAAGCAGTCCTGGAGCCAGCGGGCGAAAGCAACATCGGCGCTGGCGACGACCACCGTGGTCGGTAGTCCCCGGCTGACCTCCTCGGCATGGCTGGGGCCGCTCAGCGTCGCCAGGCGGCGAGGACCTAGCACCTGTTCCAGGATCTGCGTGGGCCGCAGCAGCGTGGCCGCTTCCACGCCCTTGGACAGACTGAGCATGGGAGTTTCGGCCCGAAGTGCGGAGGCCAGCGGTTCGAGCGTGCGGCGGAGGTACACCGTGGGAATCGCCGAAACCCAGAGGTCGCTGGCCTCCGCCGCCCGCTGGATGTCCGCCGTAAGCTCGACGCTTTCCGGGATCGGCACGCCCGGCAGATAGTGGACGTTCTCGCGCCGCTCGCGCAGGACGCGGGCATTTTCTTCGCGCGCGCTCCAGAGCAGTACCTGATGTTCGGGCCGGGCCGCCAGCACCAGGGCAATGGCTGTCCCCCAAGCGCCGTCGCCCAGCACGGCAATGCGATTCGACATGGCTGGTTCCACCCTATTTCCGTCCGGCAATCCGACCCGGCCGTCAACATTCGGCATCTCAACCTATCCTATTCGACGCCGACCACCCCATTTCCCGCCGACCGGAAAAGCCCGGTGCTCCAGGAAAGTTGTACCGGCCGCCGGTAGTTCAACGGGGCAAAGTTTGCCGGATTTATGGCTTGACTTTCGTCTTGGAGTTTATGCCCGCCCGATGGATTGCCGATAACAACATCCGGAATGTTCCTCACGGACGCTACAACCGCTACAACCCGACAGCCGCAGGGAAACTAATCTGGCGACGCTGACGGCCAGGTAGATACCTTACCTAACGGGGGACTCCCATGAGACTCGGTTTGTTCAGCTCATTGGCCGCCTTGCTGGCGGGCAGTAGCCTGGCCATCGGCCAAACGCCGGAGACGTTCGTCGTGCCGGCGCAGGTCGTGCCGGGGCAAGCGGTCAAGACCGCCCCGCAGCAGGCCAAGCGCGGCCTGCTACAGCCGGTGTCGTACACGACGACGATGCAGCCGCCAGCCGGCACAGTCGCGCCGGCACCGGCGCCCGTTGTCGTGGGGCAACCGGCACCGCTGGCGCCGCTCGACCTGACCACGGCGCCCGCCGTGCCGGAAATGACCGAAGCGCCGATCTACGAATCGCACATGTACCGGGCCTGGGGCAAGGCCGAGTACCTCCTCTGGCGCTTCGGCAGCGTGCTGCTGCCCACGTTCCAGGCCGATGTGGCTTCGGGCAATGTCGTGGTCTTTCGCCGGCTAAGTACAGTCGATACGTCGACGAACCCGGCCACTATCATCAACACTGACCAAGCAATTAATCTGCCGGTGAATGTTTCGGTGGACGTTGGACTGCCCGGCGGCCAGAGCGCGGACCTGCGCGATCAGCCGGGCTACCGCGTGACCGCCGGCTGGTGGGTGGACAGCAACCAGGAATGGGGCTGGGAAGCCAGCTATTTCTGGCTGTGGAACCGCGATGTCGGTTTCACTAACGGTCTAAACTTGATCGGCCAAACTGTGCAGTTGGCCCAGGAATTCGATCAAACGCAAACCACGGTCGTGACCACACCGGGTGGCGACTCAAATTCGCAGACGATTACCTCGCCGCTGTTTGTGTCGGCTGACGTGAATGTTACCCTGGTTGGTCGCGCTGCCAGTCAGATCTGGGGCGTCGAAGCAAACGCACGGCGGCGGCTTGCCTACTTCGGCCCAGCTGTGTTTGACCTGATTGGTGGCGTGCGTTTTATCAAGATCAAACAAGAGACAAGTGTTTTTGAATCCATCGTTATCTCTCCGACGGCGGGTGCCGGCCAAGGCACCGTGGTGTTCACGAACGGGCAACCGACTGGCATCGCGAACCAGCCTGCCGATCAGCTGTTCCCTTCGACCGCCACCCTGCTGGGCACGGTCTCGACCGTCATCTTCGATTCGATCGCGGTGAAGAACGATTACTACCTGGCACAGATTGGCGGTTCGTTCGAGTGGGACGTTTCCGAGCGTTTCTACGTCGCCGGCTATGGCAAGCTCGGTTTCGGCGGCGTCCGACAGTCGGCCAGCTTGGTTGGGTTACGCAATCAGACCTTCACGCCAGCTCAGGCCGGTATCCCGGCCGGGTTCAACGGCATCGGCGGTAGCGGCACGGCGGCAGCGGTCACTGGCGGCCTGCTGGTGTCGCCGCAGGACAACGGCGTCGAACGGACCGTTGACCGGATCGCCTTCGTGCCCGAGGCAAATATCAGCGTGGGCTGGCGAGCCACGCCGGGGCTGAGCTTCTTGGTCGGTTACAACGTGATTCACTTCTCGAACGTGGCAAAGGTGAACAACATCACGACCGATGCCCCGGTCACAACGACTGTCCGCTTCGGCAGAGAGGAACCTGTGGCGCGGCAATCAGTGCAGCCTGGCTTCCGCTTCGGCGGCGACAAGAGCAACCTGCAGGGGCTCTCGCTGGCCGCGGAGTTCCGCTACTAAGCTCGAGGGCGGGCCGCCGGCGGGCTGGCTCGCCCGGCAAGGAAAGTCCTCCCGTCAGTAGGTAAACCGTAGTGGGTCAGCCGGCTCGCTCGCCCAGCGAGATCGGTTGACCCACTAGGTTCATTTCTGGGGCGAGCGCTCGCCTGCGGCTCGCGGGCTAGACCATTTTGTCACCGGCTGTAGCGGTCCGCACAGCGGACCCTACGGCATGCTGTAGGGTCCGCTGTGCGGACCATAGCGCCCGGTGCTACACCCATCTGCGAACCGCTCTAAACGGTGCCTACTTCGCCAACTCGTCGAACCAGGCGAACACGTCCGGCAACGCGGTTTGCACGATGGTCAGGTGCTCGATGCCGGCGTACTCGCGAAAGCGCACTTCCTTGACCTCCGCCTTTTTCAGTCGCTCGCTCAAGGCGCGCGAACCCGTCAGCGCGAAGTCCTCGCTGCCGACGCCGACGAAAAACGGCACCCGCTTCAAACCGTCACTGGCTTTCGGCGCACCGCCGCCGCCCAGCGCCGCGACTCCGGCATAGGCATCCGGATGCAGGCTGGCCGCGCCCACCGCCTGGGCCGCGCCCATCGAATGCCCGACGAGAAAAACCTTCTTTGGGTCCACGCGATAAAGCTTCCCGCACTGCTCGACCAGTTCCGCGACCGGCACCTGGCCCGCGAACAACGGACAGCGCGGCGCGACCAGCAGCCAGCCGCGTTTCCGGCACAGTTCGACGATCGCGCCCCGGCCGTAGCCGTCGAAGAAGAGATTCTCGCTGCCGCCGGCGCCGTGCAACGCGACGACCAGCGGACGCGGTTCGTTGCGGCCCACCGCTTCGGGGGCCAGCAGGCGCACGGGCGTGGCACCCCGCCCGTGAGGCAGCGTCAGCCAGTATTCACCGGGCCGCTGTGGCCCATAGTATTCCTGGCCGTCCGCCAGCGACTTCAGCAGCGCCTCGGCCTCCGCCAGCAAGCGCGCCGCCGGGTACGCGGTCTCCAGCGTTTGCCCACTGGCCAGGGCTTCCAGTATCTTGAGCAGGCCGCGCAGACTCTCCAAACCGATGCGCGGCGCATCTTTCGATAATTCGTTCAGGCCCTTCTTCAAGTTGCGCAAACGAGCGTCGCGTCGAGCGACGATGGACAACCGCTGTTCGCGAGTGCTGAGCGGCTTGTCATCCGCTTGGATTTCCAGACGCAGGACGTGATCGCCTTCGGGCAGGCCAGCCACCGGCAGCTTGTCGCGGAATGGCAGCGCCTGGAGCGGCGACTCGAAGGCGGCCATCAGTGGCTTACCAGCAACATCGTGCAGAGTGACTTTGATGCGTGCCTTCGCCGGCGCTTCGCCCGGCACGGCATAAAACGCGGACAGTTCGATGGCCACGGTGGCGTCGGCCGAGTCGAGCAGCCGGCAGCCGATTTGCATTTGCAACGACTCCGCCCAGCGCACGGCCGCCGACGGCGGTTCGGCCGAGCGCAGCCGAAAGCGCGCCTCGTCCAGCGCCTTCGCGGATTCGCCCAGGTTGAAGCCGAGGAATTTCGCGACGCCGCGCTGAATCTCGGGCAGCGCGCGCTCACGGGCTTTTCCGTCCACCGGCTCGCTCCAGGCCGCTTCCAGGGCCCGCAGCCGCAGGCCGAGTTCGTGTCGGTCGGCCTGCGCCCAGGCCGGCGACACCGAGACCACGATGCCAATCGCTAACAC
This sequence comes from Planctomycetia bacterium, assembly GCA_016795185.1. Lineage (GTDB taxonomy): Bacteria > Planctomycetota > Planctomycetia > Gemmatales > Gemmataceae > JAGVLI01. The sequence goes on from JAEUIF010001187.1 coordinate 4,483, forward strand.
AACCCAGCGACGTATCGACTTCACGGCTGGTCCCCTCCGCCCAATGCGCACGGCGAACGAACGCGGGAAATACTGGAGTGGTGGGCGAATGGTTTCGTATAACTACGGAGGGCAAGCCTGGCAATCCACGACGATCGAGGAGAGTGCATCATGTCGGTTTGGCTGCGTCTGGCTGTGCTGGCCGCACTGCTGCTGTCGCCGTTGGCCGCTGAAGCCAACTGGTTCCGTGGGCGCAATTCGGGGACGGGGACGACCACCACCTACTACTACCCGGTGACAGTCTACTACGTCGCTCCGGTGGTTCCCGTGCTTGCCGTGCCGCCCGTCGCCTACTGCCCACCGCCCACGATGGCCATTCCCGCCCCCGCGCCGATGGCCGCACCGCGCCTCTTCGCCACGCCGACGCCCGCGCCGCCGACCGGCGCGACGCCGTCCACCACGCCGCCGCCCGCCACCACGCCGCCGCCGGGCATCGGCGAGTCGCGATCCTTCTACGACGCTTACGCCGTCGCCGTGCGTGAGGAAAGCTCGCGCCAACCCGAGCGCGTGACCATTGGCTTCTGGAATCATAGCAGCAAGGATGTGGTCCTGACCGTGGACCACGAATCGCGCACGCTGGCGCGCGGCCAGAGCTTACAGCTGACCTTGCCCCGGCAGTTCGTCTGGCAGGTGGATGAACGGCGGCCACAGAACGAGAACGTGCCTGCTGGACAGGGTGGCGTGGACATCGTCATTCGACGCTGAGAGTTTGCCACGCAAGTCCCGTTCGTAGTTCCGCCTTCAGGCGGTGGAGTCGCTCGCGCCGTGAAGGCGGAACTACGAACCGGAACCGACGCTGACCAGCTACCCCGGCCGGTTCTGTTTACGCGGTTTCACATCGCTGGCGGGCGCGAGGTTGAGATCGTCTGGGATGACGATGCCGTGCGTCTTGTCGGCACCGTCGGGCATCAGGGTGTGCTTGTCGTTGGCCATCGCCGTGTTGCCCAGCGACGCCGGAATCGGGCCGGCGGCGCGCGGCGTGCCGTCGTCTTCGTTCAGCGCCACCGGGTCGTCGCACGATTCCAGCAGTTCGTCGTCGTCTTCCGGTTCCGCCCCGGCGCGCGGCACGTCAGGCTCCACCATCGCCGGCGAGGCGCGCTGCCCACGTGCTTCCAACGGATCCCAGCGAATCTGGTAGCGATGGCTGCCAATGGTCAGTTCGTCGCCGCCCTTCAACCGGCCCTCGTTCACCCGCACCCCGTTGACGCGAATGCCGTTCGTGCTGCCCAGGTCGCGCACGACCAGGTAGTCGTTGACCTGCGCGATGCAGCAATGGCGGCGCGACACCTTGCGCGAATCGATCTGGATGTCGCATTCGGGATTGCGGCCGAACAGCAGAATGGGCTTGTCCAGTAAGATGTTGGGGCCTTCGGTCAAAGCCACCAGCTGTGCAGGCATCGCTCGACCCTTCGATCGGGTACGCAAGAAGCATGGGAGCGGTCTAACTGTCAGTATACCAGCGCGCACGCGCGGGGAATACCTTCTTGGGCAAAACTCGCAGTGCTTGCCAATCGCCTCGCGTTCGCGTCCCCCACGACCGCGCAACTTTCCGGCGACGGCGCACTTTCCTGAACGTCGCCGTGTGACACCGGACGGGCCACGCCCAACGATCGGTCGTAACTCATTTCCTCGGCTTGAGTTTCAGGCTCGGCAGCACAGCGTTACCTATCCGTTACAGACCCGTTACAACGATTGGCCGGCCTGCCGCGTCATAATTCCGGAAGCGTCGAACCGCCATTCGAGCATGAAAGGGGCTCCGATGAAGCGAAACCTGCTGGCACTGGTGTGCCTGCTGACGTTGGTCGGCGGGTCGCAGGCCAAGGGCCTGCTGATCCCCGAGGACAAGAAGCTGCCGCCGCTGGCGATGCTGAACCACAAGGTCCACATCGCCATCGAGGACCAGGTGGCGGTCACGAAGATCGAGCAGACCTTCCGCAACCACACCTCGCGCCAGCTGGAAGCGACCTACGTCTTCCCGGTGCCCAAGGGCGCGAGCGTCCGCGAGTTCGCCATGTGGGTGAACGGCAAGAAGGTCTCCGGCGAACTGCTCGAAGCCGCCAAGGCCAAGAAGATTTACACCGACATCGTCCGCCAGGCTCAGGATCCCGGCCTGCTGGAATACATCGGCTCGGACCTGCTCAGCATGAAGGTCTTCCCGATCCTGCCGCACTCCGACCAGAAGGTGGAGATGAGCTACACCTCGGTCAGCCGCAAGGACCACGAGATCGTCGAGTACGTCTACCCGCTGAAGACCGACGGCAAGGCCACCGCCACCCTGGAAGACTTCAGCTTGAAGCTGACGCTGAAATCGCAGCACCCGATCGTCAACATCTACAGCCCGACGCATGCCGTCACCATCAAGCGCGACCACGACAAGGCCGCAACGGTCGAGTTCGAGAAGAACCAGGCGCTGCTCGACAAGGATTTTCAGCTCTTCTACACCACCAGCGGCAAGGACGTGGGCCTGACCACGCTGCTGCACCGGCCGGTCTCGACCGAGGACGGCCATTTCATGCTGCTGATTTCCCCGCGCCACGAACTGTCGAAGTCGCAGCAGGTGCCGCGCGACATGGTCTTCGTGCTCGACACGTCCGGCTCGATGCTCGAAGGCGGCCGGCTCGACCAGGCCAAGAAGGCGTTGAAGTACTGTCTGAACAACCTGTCCGAGACCGACCGTTTCGCGGTCATCAACTTCTCGACCACGGTCAACCGCTACCGCGATGAGCTGTCCAAAGCCAGCAAGGAGCAGGTCGAAGACGCCGGTAAGTGGGTGGATCGCTTGAAGGCAGTCGGCGGCACGGCCATCAACGCCGCGCTGCTGTCGGCCCTGGAACTCAAGAGCAAGGAAGAAGGGCGCACGTTCACCGTCGTCTTCTTCACCGATGGCAAGCCGACCATCGGCGAGGCGAACACCGACAAGATTCTCGGCAACGTCGCCAAGCACAACACCGCCAACACCCGCATCTTTACGTTCGGGGTCGGCCACGATCTGAACGCGGCGTTCCTGGATCAACTCGCGGAACGCAGCCGGGCCGTCAGTACGTTCGTGCGGCCGGAAGAGGACATCGAGGTCAAGGTGTCGAGCTTCTACGGCAAGGTGAATCATCCCGTGCTGGCCAACCTGAAGCTGACCGTGGGCGAGGGCGTGCGGATTTCCGAGGTCTATCCGCCGGAACTGCCCGACCTGTTCCACGGCGACCAGCTGGTCGTGCTGGGCCGCTACGAGGGCAAGGGCCATGTGGCGATCAAGCTGACTGGCACCGTGGGCATGGAAACCAAGGAATTCGTCTACGAAACCGATTTCGCCGCCAAGACTGCCGAGAAGACCTTCG
>JAEUIF010001195.1 GCA_016795185.1 Planctomycetia bacterium
TTGCCGCCGGCGTTGCAGACACGGCCCGACGCCCAGGCGCTGCTGCTGGCGCTGCGGCGGCGCTGGCTGCTGGCCTGCTGCGTGGGCGCGCTGGGGGCGTTCACGGCGGCGCTGGGCGCCTGGCTGTTCGTGCCGGCCCCGAAGCCGGTCGCGCAGGCCCTGCTGCATGTGGACGCGACGCAACCCTGGGTGGCCTACCACCGCCCCGAGAGCCGGGCCGATTTCCAGAACTACCAGCGCACGCAGATCGCCCTGGTCAAAAGCCGCTTCGTGCTGAACGCCGCCCTGCGCCACCCGGAGGTCGCCGCCCTGCCCCTGGTGCGCGAGCGGCTTGATCCGGTCGTCTGGCTTCAAAAAGAGCTGCTCGTCGATTTCAGCGTGGCCCCCGAAATCCTGCGCGTCGGCCTGACGGGCCACGCGCCGGACGAGATGACCGTCGTCGTCGGCAAGGTCGCCCGCGCCTACCTCGACGAGGTCGTGAAGCGCGAGGACGGCAAGCGCCGCGAACGGCACGACAAGCTCAAGGAAATCCACGAACGCTACCAGGAAAACCTGCGGGCCAAGCGGCGCACGCTCCGTGACCTGGTGGAAAACGTCGGCAGCGGCGACCCGAATACCCTGGCGATCAAGCAGCGGCTGGCCCAGGAGCAGCTGGCCCAATCGACGCGCGAACTATCGCAGCTCGAATCCGACCTGCGACGCATGCAGACCGAACTGGGCGTCCGCCAGAACTTCCCGGATGCACCCGGCGACGTGGTGCTGACCGAGGCGGACCTCGACGACCTGATGCGCAAGGACCCCACGCTCGAGCGGCTGCAACAACGCCGCGCCCAGCTGGAACAGGACATCCTGGAAGCACTGCGCGTGGCGGCGCGCGGCGAGGACGAGCGGGCGGTGCAGTTGCTGCGCGGCGAACTGGTCAAGACCGAAGCACTGATCGAGCAGCGGCGACGGGAAGCCCGACCGCTATTCATCGCCCAGGTGCAGAACCGCATTCTCCGCAACCATCAGGGCAGCGTCACCACCCTGGGCGAACGTCTGAAAGTCTTCGAGGAGCTGCGCAAGAACCTCGTCAAGGACATCGACCGGCTGTCGCAGGAAGCGCGCACCTTGAACAAGGGCTCGCTCGACATCGAGACCTACAAGCAGGAAATCGCGCAGGCCGAGGACACGGCGAAGAAGGTCGCGACTGAGCTGGAAGCCATGACGGTGGAGTTCAAGGCGGTGGCGCGCATCAGCGAACTGGAAAGCGCGGCGGTGTCGCAGCCGGACGATACCGCGCGCCGGCTGACGGCCACCGGCGGCGCGGCCCTGGCCGGGCTGCTGCTGAGCTGTTTGACGCTCGGTTGGTGGGAGCATCGCGCCCGGCGCGTGCAAACCGGCAACGAGATCGAGCACGGTCTGGGCATCGCGGTGGTTGGTACGGTGCCGCCGCTGCCGCCGGTCGGCTTCGCGCCGTCGGATGCCCTGGGCGGCACGGCTCCGCTGGGCCACGACCCGGTCGACGCGGTGCGTGCGATGCTGCTGCACACTTCGCGCACCGATGGCCAGCGCGTACTGCTCGTGACCAGCGCCGTCGGCGGCGAGGGCAAGACCTCGCTGGTGGGCCGGCTGGGCCTCAGCCTGGCGCGGTCCAATCGCCGCACGCTGCTGATCGACTGCGATCTGCGAAATCCCAACCTGCACCGCGCCTTTCAGCTCCAGCCGGAGCCGGGGCTGTGTGAAGTCATGGAAGGCGCGCTGCTTGCCGATGAAGCCGTGCAGTCTGCGGGCGTTCCCGGTCTGTCGCTTTTGGCCGCCGGGCAGGTCACCGCCGCCGCGCTGCAAGGCATCGGTCAGGAGAATCTGCGGATCATCCTCGACAAGCTGCGCGACGACTACGATTTCATTCTAATCGATGCGTGTCCGGTGCTGCCGGTGGCGGACGCGCTGCTGATCGGCATGCAGGTAGACGGTGTTTTGCTGTCCGTGCTGCACGACCGCAGCCAGCTGCACCAGGTCTATGCGGCGGCCCAGAGCCTGCAACGCATGGGTGCCAACCTACTGGGCGCCGTGGTCAACGGACTCCATCGCGATATTTCCGCCCAGGACTATCACTACGGCTGGCAGCCCGACCAGCCGGCGACGCCGTCGGCGGTGCGCAACGAACCGGTGTAGGAAGCTCAACGCCCCATTGCGAGGACGAAGCGATGTTCCGCCAGGCCCCTTATCTCGTGGCTTTTGCAATCGTGACCGGCGCGGGGCTGCTGCATGGGCTCTGGTCCGACCGCTGGCAGGCTTCGGACGCACCCGAGGTCGCCGCCGAACGGTTGCGTTCCTTGCCGCTGACCATCGGCGACTGGGAAGGCACCGAGATGGAACTCGACGGCATGCAAGCCCAGCGCGCCGAAATCCGCGGCTCGGTGCAGCGCCGCTACGCGCATCGCGCAAGCAAGCAGGAAATCCTGGTGGTGCTGCTGTGCGGGCGACCGGGGCCGATCGCGGCGCATTCGCCCGAGGTCTGCTATCCCGGCAGCGGGTTCCAGCAAGAGGCCGCCCGCAAGAAGCATCAAGTGACGCCGGCCCCGGACGCGGTGCCGATGCCTTTCTGGCAAGCGACCTTCGTCAAGGAAGCGTTTCCGGTGAAGGAACAGTTGCGCGTCTACTGGGGCTGGAACCCCGGCGATGGCTGGAAAATCGCCGACGAGCCGCGCATGGCCTTCGCCCGCTATCCGATGCTGTGCAAGCTCTACCTGATCCATCGCTCGCTGGCCGGCGACGGCGCGACCGATCCTTGCCCCGAGTTCATGAACCAGCTGTTGCCCGCGGTGAACGCCGCCTTGCAGCCGACCAGCTGACCGCGTCGCAGGCCAGGCTTTCCAGCCTGCCTCGGCTTGTAGGTCAGGCTTTCCAGCCTGACGGAAGCGCCCCCGATGTACCGCCAGCCGAGGGCAGTAGTGTCAGGCTGGAAAGCCTGACCTACGGGCCTGCTCGAACCTTCAACAGGGATGTCGAGGATTGCCGCCATGATGGCCTGGACCACAATGCTTATCCTGTCGCTGCTGGGAACGCTGGCTGGTGGAATGTTGCTACGGCAATGGCGGCGGCACGGCAGCGCGGCGCGCTGGCTCGGCACTTACATCGCCGAAACGCCACGGCGTCGGGAACCGCACGCCAACCAGGATGTGCATGTCCTGCTGTGCGTGGCCGATCATTACGAACCGGGCTGGGGCGACGCCTCCCCCGCCGTGGCCCGGGCGCGCGTCTATAGCTGGTTGCGCCACTACCCGCGTCTGTTCGGCGACCTGCGCGACAGCGACGGCCGACCGCCGCAGCACACCTTCTTCTATCCCATCGAGCAATACGCGCCCGATCTGCTTGACGGTCTGGCACGGCTGAGCCGGGGCGGGTTCGGCGAGGTCGAAGTCCATCTGCACCACGACCGCGATACCGCCGAATCCCTGCGCGCACAGTTGCTGAACTTCAAGGACATCCTGGCCGAGCGCCACAATCTGTTGTCGCGGCATCGCGACACCGGCGAACTGAGCTACGGCTTCATCCACGGCAACTGGGCGCTGGACAATGCCCGTCCCGACGGCTGCTGGTGCGGGGTGAACAACGAACTGGACGTGCTGCGCGAGACTGGCTGCTATGCCGATTTCACGCTGCCCTGCGCCCCGGCCCCCGGCCAAACTCGGACCATCAACAGCATCTATTACGCGGTGGACGACCCCTGCCGACCACTGTCGCACGACACGGGGGTGCGCGCCGGCGTCGGGCCGATCCCCGACGATGCCCTGCTACTCATCCAGGGACCGCTCGCGCTCAACTGGCAACGGCGCAAGTGGGGACTACTGCCGCGCATCGAGAACGGCTGCCTGCAAGCCAACCAACCGCCCACGGTGGAGCGGCTACGGCTCTGGCTGCGGGCGCGCGTCCAGGTGCCGCAGCGCCCCGACTGGTACTTCGTCAAGCTGCACACCCACGGCGCTACCGAGCGGAATCAGGAGATGCTGCTCGGCGCGCCGATGCTCCGCTTTCACCGCGCCCTGGCGGACTACGCGGCGGCCAACCCGCGCTTTCGCTTCCACTACGTCACCGCCCGTGAGATGTACAACCTGGCACGGGCGGCGGCGGCCGGCTGGACCGGCTCGGTGGCGGCAGCCCGCGACTTCGAGTTGATTCGCAACGACAGCCCGCTGGCGGCGGCGCTGCGCCCGACGACCAAGGAGTGTCAATCATGAGACGGACCCTGAACGTCAAGCTCCTCGCCGGCCTGCTCGTGGGAGCGGCGGTCTTCGCCGTGGGCGTCCACCTGTTGCACGGCTTCCAGGAACGGCGCAACGCCAGCGCGCTGCTGCGCCAGGCGGATCGTGCCGAGCAGGATCAGCAACCGCAGCAAGCCATCACTTACTTGAAGAACTACCTGGGCTTGATGCCGCGCGATACCGAAGTCCTGGCCCGCTACGGCCAGGCGCTGGAACGCGCCGCCGTCACGCCCAATGCCCGCGTGCATGCGTTGCTAGTGCTGGAACAAGTGCTGCGCCGCGAACCGCAACGACACGACATCCGGCGGCGCGTCGTCAACCTGGCCATGCACCCAATGGTCGGCCGTTTCTCCGATGCCCGCGAGCATCTTGAAATCCTGCTGCGCGAGTACACCCCGGACGATCCCGAACTGGAAGCCTTGCTGGCCCGCTGTCATGCAGCGCGCGGCGAGTTCGAGCCCGCCGCCGCTTGCTACGAGAAGGCCATCCAGCACGACTCAAAGAAGATTGAAAACTACGTCGTGCTTGCTGAACTGCTGCGCCGCAAGCTGGACAGCGCCCGCCGCGCCAATGAAGTCATGGACCGGCTGGTCGCCGCCAATCCCAAGGCATTCCAGGCTTTTCTGGCCCGCGCGCGCCATCACCAGGAAGCCGGCCGACCGGAGCCCGCCGCCGCGGACATTGCGCGCGCCGGCGAACTCGCTCCCGACGAAGCCGAGGTCGTGCTGGCAGTCGGTGGTCAGGCTATCGCGCGCGGTGAACCGGAGCAGGCGCGGGCCGGTCTGGAGCGCGGCCTGGAACTGCATCCGCGCAACGCCGCGTTCTACCTGCGACTGGCGGAACTGGAGCTTTCTGCACGGCGTATCCCGGAAGCGACTGCGGTGCTGCGGCGCGGCGTGGCGATGCTGCCCGACCATGATGAGCTGCGCTGGACCCTGGCCAACCTGCTGATCCAGCAGGGACAGGAAGCAACCGAAGAGATCGCGCGCTTGAAGCAGCGCGGCTTGCCGGCGGCACAACAGGACTTCTTGCAGGCGCGGCTACTGATGAGCCAGTCCCACTGGCAGCAGGCGGCGCGCCTGCTGGAACGCTTGCAAGCCGACCTGCAACCCTGGCCGCTGCTGAGCCGCCAGGCCAGCCTCTACCTGGCACAGTGTTACGCCCAGCTCGGCAATCCCGACCAGCAGTACGCGGCCTATCGTCGAGCCGTGACCGCCGACCCGCTCTGGGAGCCGGGTTGCCTGGGGCTAGCCGCCGCGCAGGTCGCGCTGGGCCGCCCCGAAGAAGCACTGACGACCTATCGCCGCATCCTGCCGCACGCGCCGGCGGCCCGTTTGCCGCTGGCCCGCTTGCTCGTCGCGCAGAACTTGCGGCTGCCCGCCACACAGCAGCGCTGGGAAGAAATCGACCGGCTGCTCGACGAGGCATCGCGTGAAAAGACCGAAACCCTGGATGCCGGCCTGCTGCGCGCCGAAGTGCTGTATGCCCAGGGCAAGGCGGAGCGGGCGCGCGAAGTCCTCATCGCCTTGCGCAAGGATCGTCCCCAGGAGGTCGAGCCCTGGCTAGCGCTGGCGTCGCTGACTGACCGTCAGCAACAGATGGATGCTGCACTGGCAGTGCTGGATGACGCGGAACGTCAGCTGGGCGACCGGGTCGAGTTGCGCGTAGCTCGCGCCTGGCTGTGGAGCCAGCGCGGCGGCGACGAGGCGGGCGCGGCCCTGAAGCGACTGGTCGAGCAACCGCATCAATTCACGGCGGAGGACCAGGGCAAGCTGCTGCGCGGCCTGGCGGGCTGCCAGCTGCGTCTGGGCAATACGGCCGAAGCACGCCGTTTGTGGACGAAGGCCGCCGAGCAAGCACCCAACGACCTCGGCTTGAAGCTCGTGCTGTTCGATCTGGCGCTCCAGGCGGGTGACGATGCCGCCATGCAGCGCTGGCTCAAGGAAGTGGAGTCCATCGAAGGCCGCGACGGTTCCCTGTGGCGCTACGGCCAGGCGTGCCGCCTGATTCGCCAGGCGCGCGAGCAACAGGCCGATACGCTGGAAGAGGCGCGCAGCCTGCTCGCGCAAGCCGCTCAGCATCGACCGGGTTGGTCGCGCGTGCCGCTGGCACTGGCCGATGTGGCTGTGCTGGCGCGCGATTTCCCCACCGCCATCAAGCACTATCAGCGCGCGCTGGAACTGGGCGATCGCAGCCCACAGGCGATGCGCCCGCTGGTGGAATTGCTCTACCAGCAGCGGCGCTATGCGGAGGCCGACGAGGTCATGCAAAAACTGCCGGAGCGCGAGGCGCTGGCACCGGACCTGCAACGGCTGGCCGCCACCGTGTCGCTGCAACGGCAAGACCCCGAACGGGCGCTGAAGCTGGCGCGTCAGGCCGTCGCGGCCGATAGCAAGGACTATCGCGAATGCCTGTGGCTCGGCCAGGTGCTGGCCGCCGCCGGCCAGAAAGAACAGGCCGAAACCATGCTGCGCCGCGCGGTGTCCCTGAACGATGCGGTGCCCGAAACCTGGGTGACGTTGATTCTGCACCTGGCGCGGCAGGGGCGGAAGGACCAGGCGGAAGCACTGCTGCGGCAGGCGCGCAACAAACTAGTGGGCGACCAGTTCGCGGCTGCCCTCGCTGCCGCCCACGAGGCGCTGGGCCAGGCGGCGACGGCCCAGGAGTTGTATGCCCGCGCGCTCACGGCGCGCCCGGATGATGCTGCGTTGCTGCGGGGCGTTGCCGGCTTCAGCCTGCGGCGCGGCGCGCTGGCAGAGGCCATGCTGCACCTGCGCAAGCTGCTGACGCTGCAAGCGCAAGCGCCCGACGATGCGGCCTGGGCGCGACGCACACTGGCGGTCAACCTGGCCGCCGCCGGTGACTACGCGCAATGGCAGGAAGCGCTGAAGTTGCTCGGCCTGCGCGAGCACGGCGACCTCCCGCGCGGCGATGGCGAGAATCTCGACGACCAGCGTGCCCGCGCGGTCGTCCTGGCGGCGATGAAGAACCGCCGACAGCGCCAGCGCGCCATCGGCCTGCTCGAACTCATCCGCGACCGGCAGCCGTTGTCGGCGGAGGAGCAGTTCCTTCTCGCCCAGTTGCATGAAGCGATCGGCGACTGGCCCAAGGCGCGGCAGCAGTTCGTGCAACTGCTGGCCAGCCACTCCCGGCCGCGCTACCTGGCGCACTACATTCGCAGCCTGCAACGCCACGAAGACAGCACGGAAGCGGCACTCTGGGTCGAGAAGCTGGAGAAGCTGCCCGAAGCCGCCTGCACCCTGCTGCTCGCGGAAAGCAAGGCGCGCTGGCTGGTCGGCAAGGGCCAGGTCCGCGAGGCTGTCGAAGTGCTTCAAGCCTATCAGCGTGCAGAAAAATCCTGGCCGCGCGACGCCGGCATGCGTCAGTCCCTTGTCGCCGGCGTGCTCGACCAGCTGAGCCAAGCAACGCCGAAGGAAGCCCTGCTGACCGAGGCGGCCGAGCAAGCTTATCGCGACTTGGTCGCCAAGCAACCGGAACGTTTGCTGGACCAGGCGGCGTTCCTGGGGCGGCGCGGCCGCACGGCGGAGGCACTGGAACTCTGCGAGGCCGCCTGGGAGAAATTCCCCGCGCCGGTCGTCGCCGCCACCAGCGTCGCCATCCTGCGCGTGGAGGGCGCAAGCGAGGAGCCGCGACAGCGCGTCGCCGACCGCATCATGGGGATGGTCGAAAAGCAGCCGCGCTTCGCCGCGCCGTTGCTCGTCTGCCTGGCCGACCTGCGCGATCTGCAAGGCCGTTATGCCGACTCCGAGCGGCTCTATCGGCAAGTCCTCGAACGTGACCCGCGCAACCTCGTCGCACTGAACAATCTGGCTTATCTGCTGGCTTTGCAGAATCAAAAGACCGAGGAAGCGCTGGCACTGCTCGACCGTGCACTCGCTGTCGGCGGCCCGATGCCGGAACTGATCGATACGCGGGCGCTGATCCGCCTGCGCTCGGGCCAGCCGCAGCAGGCCATCTCCGACCTGGAGGAAGCCGTGGCGGACGCGCCGGGCGCGTCGCTGTGTTACCATCTGGCGCAAGCCCACCAGCTGGCCAACAACCCCACGGCCGCCGCCGCCGCGCTGCGCCGCGCCAAGTCGCTGGGCCTCCAGCCCGACCGGCTCCACGCACTCGAACGCGCGACCTATCAGCGGTTGCACGCGGAACTCGAAGCGCGGTAACATCGCCCGCGCGGAACGAAACTGAGACTGCTGCCACGAACTCACATTCCGCATCCCATCCCGGAACGACACCAGGAATCCTGTAGCACCTACGTTCGGCATCGCGGCCGGGTCGGAAAGCACCGATCTGGCCGCGCTACCAACCTGGTCGCTGGCCCCGCGCAGGCCGGTGTGGCCGCGCGCCGCTTTCTCGTTGTTTTCCCGCAACCGCCCCACGTTTCCTGCAAGCAAAGGAGGATGAACCCAGCATGAAGCACTGGACCCTGGCCCTCGCTCTCGCCGCGTCGCTGGCCGCCGCGCC
>JAEUIF010001208.1 GCA_016795185.1 Planctomycetia bacterium
CACGTTGCCGGCTTGCAGCACGTCGCGGATGTTGGCCCGCAACGACGGTCCTTCGTGGACTTGCATGCCCAGGCCATGCCCCAGGCTATGAATGAAAAAGTCGCCGTAACCCGCGTCGGCGATGACCTGCCGGGCGGCGGCGTCCACGTCATGCCCCGTCACCCCCGGCCGGATGGCGCGGATGGCTTGCTGCTGGGCACGCAACACCGTCTCGTACACCTGCTCCAATTTGCCGTCCGCGGTCGTCTCCCGTGGGGCTGCGGGCGGCCGGGAGAAAGCTGAATGATTACGGGGAATCAGGACTCGTGTCAAGTCGCTTTTGTAGAAGCGCCCGCTCGCGCCCCAGTCCACCAGCAGCAGCGCGTGGTCCCCCGCGCGGGCCGCGGTCGGCGGGGCGTGCGCCAGCGCCGCGCGCGGACCGGCGGCGATGATCGCCGGGAAGGACGAACAGCGCCCGCCGGCGCGACGGATGTACATCTCCATCGCGTCGTGCAGTTCCTTCTCGGTGTCCTGCGGCCGGAGCATGGCCTGGAACATGGCGAACGCCTTCTCGGCGAAGGCGATGGCTTCCCGGATTTCCGCGACTTCCCCGGCGTCCTTCACGGCGCGCAATTGCTCCACGCGGTTGCGGCCGGACTTCCAGTCGATGGTCTTGGCGTGTTCGCGGTAACCCTCGAACTCCGCGACGCTCAGGGAACTGCTCTCGAAGCCGATGGCGTGCAGGCCCGACTGCGTCAGCACCTTCGCCACGGCGGCCGGCAGCAACTCACTGCTCGGCCGAATGTAGGTGTCGAGGTCGGGGCACTCCTCGGCGAGCTGCGCGGTGTAGCGGCCGTCGCTGATGAGCCGGCTCTGTTGGCCCAGTAGCAGATAGGTGGAATCGCCGCTGAAGCCGGTCAGGTAGCTGACGTTGACCGGGTTGCTGACCAGCAGGGCGTCAAGTTGTTCCTCCGCGACCAGCCGGGCCAAGCGTTCGCGGCGGAGCGGGTAGGGGTTCATGGCTGAGGGTGACCGCGCCGTGTGGAATCCGTCAATCCTTGCTAGACTATGAACTCGGCTTCTCGGTCACCAGGAATTCTCATGCGCGTGGAACCGCTGCCGACCGGACTGCCGGCCCGTGTGCGCGACACGGCCGGCGAGGTCGATGTCTGGTGGGACGGCTACGCCCTGCGGGCGCTGCTGCCGAGCTTTCTCGGTTGCGTGCTCTTGTCCGCGGGCATCGTGCTGCTTTCCTACTACCTGTGGGACGAACACCGGGTACGGGCCAACCTCGCCCGCTGGCTCGCTTACGAACTGAATATCGCCCTCTGGCTCTACCATGCTGTCCGCTGGGTCTGGCGGCTGGGCGGCAACATCCACCGCCTGACCACGCGCCGACTCTACTGCTGGCGGCGTCCGCTGAGCCGGCCCCAGCTGGTCATTGAACTGACCGCAATCCATGCCGTCGCGGTTAAGCAGGGCCGCTTCGAGCGCTGGCTGGATGTCGGCACCTTGATCGTGACCGTCGACGGCCAGCCGGAGCGGGTGGTGTTACGCGGCGTGCGCCGGCCCTGGCAGCACGCCGAACTGATCCGCCGAGAAGTCGAACAATCCCGCACGGCAGCCGGACTCATGGCGAGCGGCGGGCGTTAGCCCGCTGTTGGAATCGCCAGTTGCTGACACCACCAACAGCGG